>NZ_JAJEPW010000024.1:0-43881 GCF_020687045.1 Brotocaccenecus cirricatena | reverse complement strand
CCTGTAACTTTTGTGTATACCCGAGGGGTTTCCTTGTATTCTGGGAAACTCCTCGGATAACAAAACTCACGGGATTATGCGGTTGGGATGTCCCCGGCGCAGATCCCAAAGCCTATGAGCAAGAGCCGATGGGCATGACGCTCAGTTAGGAGGTGCCGAATTGGATTATCAGAAAAAAGCGTTTGAGGTTGAAATCAGCAACGGCGGACCCAGAGGATATGAAACTGCTATCACACTGAAGCTTCCTGCAACCTGGGCAGAGTTTCATGATGCGCTCCAAAAGGCGCGGATCCCCGATGGCCGGAATTGCGGCATTGAGCTGACACGAAGTTGGTGGGCCGGCCTCTCCTCCGAACTCATCGGTGGCGCCCAAAATCTCTATGAACTGAACCTCTTTGCAATGCGGCTGACCATGCTGACCAGTGTGGAACTGCTTTCCATGGATGGCCTGCTGAAAATGGAACAGGCCCGTGGCACAAAATCCATCCCGATTCCCAGGCTTATCAACCTTACATTCAATGCAGACTGCCATATTCTCCCCGATGTTTTCAATGATGAAAGCCTGGGGGCGTTTTTGTATGAAAACGAGATGCTTACGAAAGAGGCCATGTGCCTGCTGGACACCACCGAACCGGGCAGCGGCTATCATGGGCGTCTTCTGGAGGTCTTTGGCGAAGAACATCGCCAGACCATCGGCGGCGTATTTACCAGCTGCGGCTATATGGAATCAAATGGAGAGTCGTTTGAGGAAGTGTATCGGCCTGGTCAGATGGCCTATTTTGACCGGTCAGGCTCTCCGGTGGTGCTGGAAGTGACCATGGGCCGTTTTGACGACCCGGCGTATGACAGCGATAAAAGCATATTTCTGAATCTTCCTGCTGTCGGAAACGCCATAGGGCAGGCCATTGATAAGGTGGGGGCCAACTCCGAGAAGGAGTGCGGGTTCCAGTGCGTGGAATGCCTGATCCCCTCCCTTCGGGAGATGATTAACGACGCAATAGCAGATGCAGGTGGGCTTGCCCCTGCGGAAAAAATGGCCACCCTGCTCAAACAGAAGCAGCGTATTTGGAATGAGGACGCCATTATAAAATATAAGGCGATTCTGGAAGCAAGCGGCTGTTCCGGCCTGCAGGATGCCATCCGATTGATGGAGGATCTGGACCAATATGAGCTCCGTCCAGATGTGGCCCAACCATGGGGTTATGCGGAACTGGTGCTGCGGGAGAAATACCCGGATCTGCCGGAGGCTCTTTTCCAGACGGGTCAGTCAGCGGAGATCGGCAGAGAGCTTCTGGAGGATAGGAATGGTGTCATCACAGAATATGGGCTGATCCGCAGACTGGACGGTCAGCCCGTTCAGTCTCTCCATGAAGCCCCGGAGCAGAACGGAATGGAGATGATCTGATATGGCAGAAGAACAGGCACTTGTTCAATTGATGGATACACTGGACGGACTGGAACTGACCAAATCTGAATACGAGTGGCTGGAACAGCGGTTTGCCGCCATGACGGAAAAGGAGCAGCTCCTGTTTCGCGGTGCGATGAAGCTGGAGAAGCCTGAAACAGCCAGCGAAGCCATCGATATAGCCGGTCAGCTTCACTGCTATGAGCTGTTTTACAGCGCCGGGGACGAGGACGCTTTGGGCCAGTTTGTTATGAAGCATCTGGAGCAGGTTCCGGATGCTGCCCGCCCCTATTTCTCTCCCGCCTATGTTGGGCAGATGTTCCGGCAGGAAGGAGCCTCCGGCGTGTTTTGCGAAGGCCATTATATCCGGCGCAGTGCTGCCCCAAAACATCAACCGGATAAAAACCTCTCAGAACTCCCCACAACCGGCGATTACGCCATCCGTATCAAGCTGGCCAGCCGCTCCAATATGGAAGGTGTCTGGATAGGCTTTCCCGACGCCGGGGAATACACGGATCCCCATTATCCGGATGAACTGCTTTTGGGCATGGACGCAATGCAGGCAGAGAGCCTCAACGAGTGCATCGCTTTGGAGGTGGACTGCTGTCTGCCCCAACTGATGGATATCCTTTCCCAGTATGACTCAGCCAGCGAACTTGTGCGCCATGCCATTGACTTTGGATATGTATGGGCAGAACAGGGCCAGGGTGAGGCGTACTGGATGGATAAATGGCAGGCTGTTCTGGAACTGGAGGACTGCCACCGGCTGGATCAGGCATTGGACTTTTCCCAGAACCTCCAGCACTTTGCCTTCATACCCCGAGGGGTCGAGCTTGGCAGATTCGGCTTCGAGCTGGCGGTCAAAAGTGGGATTATTGACCGAGACAGCTTTCTGGCCAAATGCTTTGACGGAAAGAGCTATGCCGAATGGTATATCCAAAAGCATGGTCTGAGCGCCACCGACCACGGCTATGTTGCATGGAATGGAGGGGAACTCCGTTACGAGTACAGTGATTTGGGTGGATCGCCGATGACAGCCCAGACAATGTGAAGGCGGTATTTTTATTGGATTTTGGTATCGCTATTCCATAGAGTGTGTGATAGTGTTGTGGAGCAAATAGGAGGTGCTTCCAATGGATGAGCGAAAAGAGATCCTGCAGGATACCATAGACCGCCTCATCGAAACCGCTTTGCAGGAGCTGGATCAGAAGCTGCCTGAAGCTGGCGGGGAGGCTGCTCTCTCCCACATCAGCGACCAGATCCGACAGGACGCACAGCTGGATGAACAGCACCGCAAACTGATGCTGGATTATATCCGGCAATTGAATCAGGTTACTTGCCGCCAGTGCAGACACCTCTACCGCCAGGGAGCATTGGACTGTGTCCTGCTTCTGCGAGGGTTGGGGGTGATCCGGTAACAACAGAATAAGAACACACAGGGGCCGTTTTTCCGCAAGGGATAACGGTCCCTGTTTTTTTGCGCCCTTTTTCGGAAAAACGCCCCGGAAAGGAGGCATCCATGCAGAAGGAACTGCTTGCGGAGCATCTGAGGCGATACCATCCGGGTGCTTTGTGCGCCGCAACCAGCCGGGAATTGGAACGGACCTTTTCCATCAAGGGCACAGAGCTTCGGCAGCTTGTCAATCAGCTGCGCCGGGCCGGGATCCCGATTGCCAGCAACTCCAGCGGCTATTTTTACGCCGCCACCGAGCAGGAGGTGCGGGCAACCATTGGGCATCTGACCCGCAGGATCAGCGGTATCGCCGCCGCCATCCACGGTCTGAACCGCTCCCTGGAACAGTTTGACACCGACCAGACCCGCCTGCCCCTGAAGGGGGGTGATGGCAACTGAACAGCTTCATGTCCTGGATCGGCGGCAAAAAGGCCCTGCGGGAGCTGATCGTGAGTCTGTTTCCAATATACTACGAGCGATACATTGAAGTCTTCGGCGGGGGTGGCTGGGTTCTCTTTCACAAACCACCCGGAAATGATTTCGAGGTCTATAACGATTTCAACGGGCTACTGGTCAATCTCTACCGCTGTGTCAGGGAAAAACCGGAAGAACTCATGGAGGCCCTGCGGTTTGTGCTGAATGCAAGAGAGGATTTCGATGCTGTCCGGGCGGCGCTGGCACGGGACAGCCCCGCAAGTGATGTCCAGCGGGCTGCATGGTTCTATCAGCTGATCCGTTATTCCTATGCTTCGGGATTGACCAGCTTCGGCAGCCAGCCCCACGATATCCGGTCTAATTTTCCTCTAATTGAACAGGCCCACCGCAGGCTGGCGAAGGTCGTTATTGAGAACAAGGACTTCGAAAAGCTGATCCGCCAGTACGACCGTCCGGTGAGCTTTTTCTATCTCGACCCGCCCTACCATGCCACAGAGGGGTATTACCAGAACATCGGTGAGAATGGATTCACCGAAGCAGATCACATCCGTTTGAGGGACACCCTCCTCTCCATCCAGGGAAAGTTCCTGCTGTCCTACAACGACGATGCTTTTGTGCGGAGGCTGTACGACCAGCCGGGAATTTTTCTGATGGAAACCACCCGCATCAACAACATCAAGCAGCGGTACGACAATGGGTGCCAGTTCCCGGAGTTGATCATCGCCAACTATGATCCGCAGGAGAGAAACCGGACAATGCCCTCCCAAATGACACTCTTTGACGGAAATGGGGATGATTTGCTTGCACGAACATCAAAATGAGCTGGAGAAGCTCCAAAAGGCGGCCCTGCTGATTGAGGAAATGAGTATGGGCCGTTTGAAGGCCTGCCCCAGCACGGTGGGCCATGTATATATCCGTCCGGAGAGCGACGCCTATATCGGGCTGCAGATGCAGATAGCGCCCGAATCCACTCCGGGACGATATGCGGTTACCTTCACCGCCTTTCCTCGCAGGATGGGTCTTGAACTGGGCTCTTCCGGCCTGCGCCGGCTGATGACTGAGGTCAACCAGTCCTACGCCCTTCTGACCGCATTGGAAATGCAGAAATATCGCCCCACCCAGTTGGAACTGGAGCAATTCCGAGAATCCATAATCGAACAGCAGGAATCGGAGCAGCTGCTCCCACTCCTGAGCCCAAAGCTATAAGGAGGAATATAATTTGAAGTTTGTAAAAGAAGTGACCGGAGAAAAGATGGCCATTCCTGCCGCCGCACTCAAGCTCTGCGGGTTTGAAAACGGGGACAAAGCGGAACTTCATGCACTGCCCAGTGCCGCCATTATCCTCAAGCAGAAGATGACCGCTATGGAGGTGATCCAGGCTATGGACGCCCTGCACCAGCTGACTGTGGACCTTAGCGTGCATCTGGCCAGAGCCAGCGGACCTTGCGACGGCTGTGATGGCGACTGTCCCTTTGACGGTCTGGATGGACAGGAGATCGCTCTGCCCGACTATCTGCGGGATGAAGCTGGAATCCCGGAGAATGCCAAGCTCTGCGCCTATGTAGACGAGGAGGAGAATACCGTCACCATCGCAGAAGCTGGATATGACCATGATCTGCGGGATGTGCCGCCTTATCTGCTGGAGATGCTTGCCGCCAGCGGGATCTGCATTGGAGAACTGGAGGAGCGCCTTATGCTGGAGGATACCGTTTATGGAGTTTAATACCGGGGGTGAACGGAATGCGATTGGATGGCGTTGAGCATTGGGATCACTTTCAAGATGAAACCATTTACTGGTTGGACCTGTCCGATATGCCGGAACCGATTCAGCAGGCGGCAAGGCGAATTGATGGAAAGGCATACAATGATCGATGCTTTGGTATATGTGTTGTCCATGATCTGGCCACAAATGAGTATGCCGTTGTTACCGAAAGCGGAACTTCTCCGGAGGTGGATCGCAACATTTTCTATGTTGACAATGACGGAGATAAGCACTGGTTTCAGGCAGATCTGCCCGATACGCTCGTTAAAGAGATGTTTAGCTGTTGTGAAGATGTCCACGCCGGCAAGCTTCTCCCCCAAGGATATCAAGCCCTGTTCAGCGTCCTCTTTGATAATGAAACCGGCTTTGTCAGCGGTGAAAACCAGGCAGCTAAATCTCCCTTTTCCACCTGGCAGCTTCGTATAGATCATGGGCATCCAGAGTATTACACACCTCACTATCACACGGACAGAGAGAGTGCGGAACAGGATCTGAATGGCCGGGTTGCGGAATATAAGCGGTATCACACCATCCGGGAGAAAAACGGTGAATTTGCGTATCTTTACCCCTACTCCAAGGCAGAGGCTGGAAGGCGTGGGGAGTTGGACAGGTGGGAGGAGAGTTTCCGGGCCAATGTTTCCTGCGCCAGAGAGATTGAGGCGGCTATTCGCGGTTATTCCAGTGGCGATGGAATACTTCAGCCGGGGACTGCCCGAAACATTTTGGAGCAATGGGGCTTCAAACGGACCAATTTTGTCCTTGCCAATACGCTCCAACAGTTGGGCCCTATCAAGGATCGGCTCAGCGAGGCAAACCGGAACTGGCAGCGTGGGGCATATATCCCACAGGATGGCACAAACCGGTACTTTGCGGTAGACACGGCTTTGATTTGCATGGACCAGTTCATCAGTCAGGTCCGGGATGCGTATAAGCAGTTGGAGCTGCTGGGGCCTGAGCACTGCGAATCTGGTTCCTATGAAAAACTGGACTATGAGGGCCGGGTTCTGGTCCTTGCCCCGGACACCCTCAAGGAAAGTTATTGGAACCAGCGAAGTCAGCTCTGGCTGGCCCATGACGGCTTTGGCTGTACTCCTGGGGCCATCGGGCGCAGCATCCGCTGCACCTGTCTGGGTGATGGCGAGGAAACCCGCTGGAACCGGACAGATTTCATTGGTGTGCTGAAGGAGGAATGCCTCCCCCAATGGGCGGCAGAGGCCCTGAGTAAGCTGACCGAGGGCAAAGAGCAATCCCATACCCAAGGAGGGATGACGATGCAGTAAAGGAGGAATGCCGCCATGCGGAGTGTAGAAATCAGGAATGGCCGTCTGTTCTATTATGGCAGCGCAGTTGGCTATCTGGAGGGGGATGGCCTCACGGCAGACCCCATGTTCCGCCGTGAGGACTTGGAAAGGTGGCTGGAGCGTAAAAATCTTCCGGTCCGCTGGGTGGATGGAGTGTACGACCGGCTGGCCAACGGGGAGTCCATTCAAAACGCCCAGCCCCTCAAGTCCCTGCGGATTTGGCAGCTCAAGCCAGATACCCCCATCGAAATGCGCTTCATTGGGCTGGATCGGATGGCCAGGGAGTTCGATGGCCCCAACCCGAGCCAATACCGCATTGCTTATGATGGACAGGCCGAAAGCCAAGAACTGGAAGACATCTGGAACAAGTTCTGCCGCAGAACACTGCCCGGAGGAGATCATCCTCTCGCTATCTCAGATGTGATCGAGCTTTATGATGTCGATGGAAGCGCATTCTACTATGTGGACAAGCGGGAAATCGTCTCTGTGGACTTCACTCCAGTCATCCATGAAAACATGAACACACCGGAGCCGTCCAGAAAGGATGGATCAGATCAAAGACTGTTTCAAAAGCTGGAACAGGAGTACCTTGCTTATTTGGAACCGCTGCGCTCCGCCGCCCTATCGGAGCTTCTGGAAAAGGCTGGCGAGATTGCCGATACACAGGCAGTGTATCGCTGCCTGTGTGAAAACACTGGCCTGTCAACAGAACAGAAGGAAAAGCTGGCCACACTGGAACAGCCACTCCAGGCCATCCGGGATTGCTGGCGCCAGACGCATCCTACCCCAGAGCCGGAGCTGCTGGAGGCTTGTGAGGCGCTTACAACCTCACAGCAGCAGTCTGAGGAAACACCCGCGCTTTCCATGACCCTATGATTCCAGGGCAGCCGTGGGCTGTCCATTTTTTATAAGGAGGAACGCTACATGAAGTATCTGAAAAACGCTGTCCATTCCATGAAAGAGCTGCCTGTTTCTCTCCGCGCCGCCCTGTCCAATCGCAGCGGAGAGGGTTATGTGGACACCGCCGTGAAGATCCTGATGGCGGTAGTCATCGGTGCTCTGGTGCTGGCTGGGCTGTACGCCCTGTTTGACGACACCGTTATGCCCACCCTGACCCGGCGCATCCAGGAGATGTTTAACTACGCCGGCTGATCCCGGCCAGAAAAAGAAAGGAGCAGCGTATGTCGAAAACCGTACAGAAGTCTGGCGCCCAGCCTGCTGTCCGGCAGGACAGCCACGCCGTCTATCCCACTCATTACTCAGTGAAAATCCACTCCCTGCGCCCGGAGGGAAGCTGCCGTGCCACCGCCTCGGTCAACATCAACGGCTGCTTTGCCGTCCGAGGCATCAAGGTCATGGACAGCTCCAAGGGGCTGTTTGTCTCCATGCCCAGCTACAGGGCCGGAAACGGTGAGTACAAGGATATCTGTTTTCCCTGCACCAAAGAGGCCAGAGCAGAGTTTGATTCGGCTGTTCTGGATGCCTACCAGCAGGCTCTTGTGCAGGCCCAAGCTCCGAATCAGAGAGGTCTGGAAGCGCCGGACCCTACCAAGGGGCCGGCGTATGATGCCGGCCCTGCCATGAATATGTGACTGCAGAATAAGGAGGAAAATACCATGAAGAATCGGATGAATAAGCTGGCAGGCAAGATGAACAGCATGATGATCTGTGCCCATGCAGCCCTGACGGACCGGAGAGGTGAGGGCTATGTGGATACCGCTGTGAAGATCCTGATGGCGGTGGTCATCGGCGCTCTGGTGCTGGCTGGCCTGTATGCGCTGTTTGGCGATGTGGTCATGCCCACCCTGACAGAGCGGATCCAGGAGATGTTTGATTATGCCGGATAATCCTCTATGGATGTTCCGGCCATTCCTCTCACCCGCGCCGCTGCCACTGGAAGTCATCTCACAACTGCAGGAACCAATGAAAGCCCTCCAAATGTGGCTGTTTTTCTCCCTGCTTTTGGTTGGCGCCATCTTCGACTGCCAGAAACGCCTGATCCCAAACACACTCTGTGCCCTGATTACCATGGTGGGGCTGCTGGTCTTTCATCCGGCCCAGTTGATGGGCCCGCTGGCGGCCTTGCCTCTGTTGGCTGCGGCTATGCATAAGCCCGGTTCCATAGGCGGCGGTGACATCAAGTTCACCGCCGCCTCCGGCTTTGTACTGGGAATTACAGACGGCTTGTGGGGCATGGCGCTTGGCCTTGCCCTTGCCGCACTGTTTTATGCAATCAACTGGAGCACACAGAAGTTTCGAAGAAGAAAGTGCGCGGCGCCCAGCCAGACAGCCTTGCCTCTGGTGCCGTTCCTTTCCTTTGGATTTGCTATCATTTACATTTTGAATTATGGAGGAACGCTATGAAGAAGCTGAATAAAAAGGCCATTCTCACCATCACCGGCATTGCCTTGCCCCTGGGGGCTGCCGCTATCCTGATTCCCAGGCTGCGTAAGCGCCGCCGCTGCAAGCGGACCAGCGCCTGACCGGGCGGCATTCATTCCGCCATTCCCATAACAAATCTTGACTGAGGAGGACCTGCCAATTATGAGTCTGTTCAAAAATCGAACCGTTGTCGGTGTTATCTGCATCCTGCTCTCTCTGGTGATCTGCTTTGGTGTGACGCCTCTTTTCAATAAGAGTGTCAGCCAGAAAGAACAGATCATCCGGGTAACTCAGCCAATTCTGGCTGGTGAGGAGATCACTGCCGATATGGTGCAGGCTGTAGAAGTGGGCGGCTATAACCTGCCCGAAAATGTGATCCGCCTGAAGGAAAATGTCGTGGGAAAGTTTGCCACCGCTGACCTGGCCGCAGGCGACTATATCATCAACACTAAAGTATCTGACGAGCCTGCCGCTGACAACGCCTACCTGTACAATCTGGATGGAAGCCAGCAGGCCATGTCCATCACCATCAAAAGTTTTGCTACTGGTCTGTCCGGCAAGCTGCAGAGCGGAGATATTGTTTCCGTAGTGGCTCCGGATTTCAAAAAGCAGGGCCAGACCGTCATCCCACCCGAGCTGAAATATGTAGAGGTCATCAGTGTCACCGCCTCCTCCGGCTATGACGCCAATACCGGCGAGGCACCCTCCGAAGACGATGAGCGGGAGCTGCCCTCCACAGTAACGCTGCTGGTTTCCCCGGAGCAGAGCCGCGTGCTGGCGGAGCTGGAGGCTGACGGTAAGCTGCACCTGACCCTGGTCTATCGTGGGTCCCGCGAAAATGCCGACCGGTTCCTGGCGGTGCAGAATGAGGTGATTGCCAAGATGTATCCCCCTGAGCCTGCCGGAGAGGACTCTTCCAGCGACAGTGCGCAGCCTGACTCTACAGAAACGGAGGATGCAGAGGTTCCGGATGCTGGATCGACGGATGAAAGCGAGGCTTCCTGATGCTGAAATTTAAGAAAAACGGTATTTTCTCCCGCTCTGCCAGCGAGGAAGCCACAGCCTCGGAGCTTCAGGAGGGCGGCGTAGTGGCCGTCTGGGGCAGCCCCGGCAGCGGCAAGACTACCATGGCGGTGAAGATCGCCAAATATCTGGCGGACAAAAAGAGAAATGTTGTCCTGCTCCTGTGTGATATGACTGCCCCCATGCTGCCCTGTATTTGCCCGGCGTCTGAGCTGGAGTGTGAGCGGTCGCTGGGAAGCGTACTGGCCGCTGCCCATGTGACCGAAAACCTGGTCAAGAACAATCTCATTACCCACAAAAGGCTGGGATACCTGACCATTCTGGGGATGCTCAAGGGCGAAAACGAGTACACCTATCCTCCCTATGGTGAAGCGCAGGCCAGAGAACTCATCGATTGCTTGCGTGAAATCGCCCCCTATGTGGTGATCGATTGCGGCAGCTACATTGCCAATGACATCCTCTCCGCCGTGGCGCTGATGGAGGCAGACTCCGTCCTGCGGCTGGCCAATGCAGACCTTAAGAGCATCAGCTATCTCTCCAGCCAGCTTCCTCTGCTGAAAGACGCCAAGTGGGATACGGATAAACAGTACAAAATCGCGGCCAATGTGAAGCCCCAGCAGGCCGGGGAGCAGATTGGACAGGCGCTGGGCAATGTGGCCTTCATACTGCCCCACTCTGAGGAACTGGAGGCCCAGTTCCTCGCAGGCATTCTTCTCTCCGACCTGACTATGAAGGAAAGCAGGAGCTTCCGCAAGGAGATCGAGCAGGTATGCCGGGAGGTGTTTTCATGTTAGGACAGAAGCGAAACGATTCTCTGTTTGGTCCCGGCAGCCGCACCATTGAGGCCCCGCAATCTGTTTTGGAGAAGCAGGAGGCTGCGTTGGAGGGATCTCCTCTGGATGAGGCGGTTCAGCCACCCTTTGAGACCCAGGCCCCGGCGACAGCATTCACCGATGCAGATGACCTGCCCCGGCGTACTATTGCCACGGAAGCAGCTGCTGGCCAGAGGGTCCACTCCCTGTTCTTCACACCGGAGAGTGAGAGTAAGGATTTCAGTTCTGTACTGCAGGATGTTCAGGAATATATCTCCGGCAAATATTCCACCCTCATCACAGATGGTGTGGGAGCGGATACCAGGGAGCAAATCAAGCGATACATCAGCAAATATGTCCAGGACCGGCGAATTGCTGTCAGGGATTTGTCCGGGGAACAGCTGGTGGACGCTCTCTACACCGAGATGGCCGAGTTTGGCTTCCTCACCAAGTACATCTTCGGCTCCGGTATTGAGGAGATCAATATCAATTCCTGGCGTGATATTGAAGTTTTGTATTCCAGCGGCCAGATGGTCAAGCTGGAGGAGCACTTCGACAGCCCCGACCATGCCATCAATGTGATCCGCAGGATGCTCCATGTTTCCGGTATGGTGCTGGACAATGCCAGCCCCGCCGTACTGGGCCATCTCTCCAAAAATATCCGTATCGCAGTACTCAAGACTCCGCTGGTGGATGAGGATGTGGGAGTCTGCGCCTCTATCCGAATCGTCAACCCGCAGAATATGCAAAAGGAGGATTTTGTCCGGGGCGGCACAGCCACAGGTCCTATGCTGGACTTTCTTTCCGCCTGTCTGCGGTATGGCGTCTCGGTCTGTGTGGCGGGAGCAACCGGCTCTGGAAAAACCACAGTGGCCGGCTGGCTGCTCACCACGATCCCCGACAATAAGCGCATCTTCACCATTGAAAATGGCTCCCGTGAGCTGGATCTGGTGCGAGAGAAAAATGGCCGGGTCACCAATAGTGTCATTCACACCATCACCCGTGAGTCGGAGAATGCCAAGCAGAGCGTGGATCAGGATATGCTGCTGGACATGGCCCTGCGGTATCATCCCGACATTATCTGTGTGGGAGAAATGCGTTCAGCGGAGGCATACGCAGCGCAGGAAGCGGCCCGCACCGGTCACGGTGTGCTGACCACCATCCACTCCAACAGCTCACAGGCCACCTGGCGGCGTATGGTCACACTGTGCAAGAGAAAGCATGAGATGGCCGATGATACCCTGATGGATCTGGTCACCGAGGCGTTCCCTGTGACGGTGTTCGCCAAGCAGTTGGAGGACAAATCCAGAAAAATCATGGAAATCATGGAGTGTGAAACTCTCCCGGATGGCTCCCGCCAATACAATACCCTCTATCGGTTCCGGATCACGGAAAACCGGCTGGAGGATGGAAAGTTCCACATTGACGGCGTCCATGAAGCGGTGTCGCCAATCTCTGAGAGCCTACAAAAACGGTTCGTGGAGAACGGGATGCCTCAGCAGGAGCTGGACCGGTTGATGGAGAGCTTTGAGCAGACGGTACCTGCTGAGTCCAGCCCCCACGCTGAAGGCAGCGCGGTAGCGAAGACCACGGCCGCCACCGACAAAAATACGCTTCAGGAAGGAGGCAAGACTGTATGACCAGTATCCAACTGATCGCCTGCATCGGCATGGTCACAGGCTTTTTTATCCTGCTGCGCCTGTCGCCGATGGAATTCACCGACGGAGTGTTCCGCCGTCTGACCAGCCGGCCCAAAAGCCTCAAGGATGAGATCAACGAACTCACCCACCGCAAGAAGAAATCTTTTCTGCGCCGTGAGATCGCCGACACTCAGAACATCCTCAAAATGACCGGGCGCGAGGCCAAGTTCCCGGCCATCTGCGCTATGTCCCTCCTGCTTTTTGTGGTGGGAGCTTCTGCCGCCATTATGTTGGGCAATTTCTTTCTCGTCCCAGTGCTGGCTGTGGGCATGATGTTTGTACCGTTCTGGTTCATCAAGCTGACAGCTTCCTACTACAAGAAGAACATTGCCGCCGAGCTGGAAACCGCCCTATCCATCATTACTACAGCCTATCTGCGCAATGAGGACATCCAGACGGCGGTGGAGGAAAACCTGGAGTATCTGAACCCACCTGTAAAAAGCGTGTTTGCCGAGTTTCTGGCTCGGATCCAGCTGGTGGACCCGGATGTGGATGCCGCCCTGCAGGACATGGGTACCAAAATCGACAATGCGGTGTTTCGGGAATGGGTTGCGGCGCTTCTGGCCTGCCAGCACGACCGCGGTCTTAAAACGATCCTCACACCCATCGTGGCAAAGCTATCCGATATGCGCATCGTCAACGGCGAGCTGGAAAATATGGTGTTTGAACCCCGCAAGGAATTCATCATCATGCAGGTGCTGGTAGTCGGAAATATCCCCTTGCTCTATTTTTTGAACAGGGACTGGTTCAACACCCTGATGCATACTGCCATGGGTCAAATCATCCTGGCTGTCTGTGCCGGGGTGATTTTCGTTTCCACGGCATTTGTCATCAAGCTGACACAGCCCATTGAATACCGGAGGTGACAGACATGGCTGTTTTGATTTTCCTATTCGGCGCTCTGTTGGCTCTGGGCCTGTTTTTCATTGCGGCGGATTTCCTGAAGCTTCCGCGCCTCGCCACCCAGCGGGCCATGCTTTCCGTTGGCCGTCAGGAGAAAAAGCAGGCCAGGAGCATGGAAGCCCTCCTGATGGGCTGGGCTGTCAAGCTGGCGCCCCACATCCACATGGATGAATATAAGCGAAGCCGCCTCAAAAACACCTTGAACGCTGCGGGCATGGGGATGACGCCTGAAGTCTACTCGTCCTTTGCCATCCTGAAGGCATCTGTTATCCTGCTGGGCATTATCCCATGCCTACTGGTACTGCCCATGTTGGCGCCTGTGATTCTGTTTCTGGGTATTGCCGTTTATTTCAAGGAGATCAGGCGGGCGGATGAAAGGCTGGGTGAAAAGCGAGGCGAAGTGGAAGCCGAGCTGCCCCGGTTTGTGGCCACCATCACTCAGGAACTGGCCGCCAGCCGGGATGTGCTGAGCATGGTGGAGTCCTATAAGCGCAATGCAGGCCAGACCTTTGCCGCAGAGCTGGACATTCTCACCGCAGATATGCGCTCCGGCTCTTATGAGGCCGCGCTGACCCGGTTTGAGGCGAGGTTCAATTCACCCCTCCTGTCGGATATAATCCGGGGACTGATCGGCGTACTGCGGGGCGACAACGGCGTCGCCTACTTCCAGATGCTCAGTCATGACATGAAACAGCTGGAGCTTCAAAGGCTGAAAGCCCAGGCCATGAAGATCCCGCCCAAGATCCGGGTGTTCTCGTTCCTGATGCTGATGTGTTTTCTGATGACCTATCTGGCCATCATTGTCTATGAGATCATCACTTCCCTGGGTGGGATGTTTTAGAGAGGAGGATGCCTGTGGACTACCACAAGGAACTGAAAAAGAAAATGTCGGCCAGCTATGAACGGCAGGTCAAGCAGTGGATGGCGTCCGATCCCGCCCAACTCATTGCGGCGGCGGAAGATATCGCCGCCATCCGCTTCATCCATGAAAACCTGGTTGATACGATTAGTGATGAAGACGCTTCCTTCCTTCTGACTCTGGATGACCCCCTTGGGGATGTGAGCAGCAAATGGGTTGAGGAGAACGGATCTGACATGGTACATGACGATGATATCCATCACTGTATCTGGTCATTGTGGGAAGAATGCACGGACGGCCAGACACAAAAGAAGATGGTATTTACCAGCTGATCAGCAACGCGGAAAATGAGATGAAAGAATATGCTCACAAGGTAAAACAGCTGTCTGCTGATAAAATTTATCAGCACTCTGCAGAAACCGCAGCCAAAGAAAATTTGCTCTGCTCTATTATTCATGACAGCTATGACCTGGACGATGCGGACTTGGCCAAAATCCTTCAACAGGAGGAACCGCTGGATACACTGTATCAGTTTCTTCTGGGCGGAAAAACCGACCTGTCATCGGAAAGCTCCATTTCAAGCATTTTGAATGAATATAATGCTCAATGTCAGGAGGAAACCGCAACCATGGACACGGGGGTGACGCTGTGCTGAAAAAGATCCTTAGATCAAAGCGCGGCGAGGGATATCTGGATGTGTGTATCCTTGTCCTCTGCGCTATGCTGGTCATTGCGCTGGCGGTGCGGATCTTCCCGGTATTTGTTGCCAAACAGCAGCTGGACACCTTTGCCACCGAGCTGATCCGTGAGGCGGAGATCGCCGGGCGGGTAGGCTCTGAAACCGACCGGCGGGAACAAGCACTGCGGGAGCAGACTGGGCTTAACCCCGATATTTCATGGAGCCGTACCGGGCGTATTCAGCTCAACCAAGAGGTGGCCGTTACAGTCACCTATGAAACCAACATTGGCCTGTTCAGCGGCTTTGGGAGCTTTCCCATTACACTTCGGGCGGATGCTACAGGGAAATCGGAGGTGTATTGGAAATGACCAGGCTGCGAGAAATCCTGCGGGACCGAAAAGGAAACGGCTTTCCATTGGCCATCGCCATCACACTGGCGCTGGTCATCATCTTCTGCGGCATCAGCGAGTACATCCGCCTTCTAATCATTGCCCAGGGGGTGCGAGACGCAGTGCAGACTGCGGTGATCTCCACCGTCAATGACAACTATGACGATGTGTATCATGGTGTCCGGGAAGGTTACTCCGGGGGGTATCAGCCGATGGCCGGAGATTTCGAGGAATCTCTGGACTATGGTGATATTTATGGTAGACTGGAGGAGGTACTGGGCCTGAGCTATCAGGGTGGGACCCGTGTTAAATTCACCGAGGACGGCAAAACCGAGTTTCGGGTGTGGGGACTGGATGTGGATATTGAAAACGCACCTCTGGCTGGCGGGGACAGGGCCGGAAACCGGTTCGTTGCCAATTGCGAAATCGAACTGGAGGTACCTGTTTCCTTTGGAGGCAGACTGCTTCCAGCCATGCGGATCACCGTGGCTACCAGTGCCGGTTATACGCCGAGGTTTTAGCAGTTTTCAAAAAGTTTTCTATTGTCCCCATAGACTTCTGAAACCTCTTGTGGTAGGGTGTGCCTTGAACAAGGAAGTTCTCCACAAGAGGCTTTGGTAAAACAAGGAGGTATCAACCATGAAAAATGCGACCAAGAAATGGCTGATTGTGGCGGGAGGTCTGGCCGCCTGCGCTGCTCTGGTGTTCATCATAGCTGGTCAGTTTGAAAAGAAGCCAGTCAATGACACCCTGCCTCCCCCCAGCTGCTCCTCCCAGGGCGGTGTGATGGTAGATGAGCCGGACAGCAGCATTAGTCCAGAAAAGGATGATCCGGAGATTACGGTGAAGCCTGAGACCCCGGATACTTCATCCACCCCTGAAACCGGGAACAGCGGCAGCGGGGCCGTGGCCTCGGGCACCGAGCAGACGATCCAGGGGGATCCAGAAAAACCGGAATATGATGATGAGGCACTGAAGGATCCGACTCAAAAGCCGGATGGGACCCCGGTAGAGGGAAAGCCAGATGCGGAAGATCATGATACGGTGGAACCGCCTCCTCCGCCCCCGTCCACCAACACCAGCGGTGGCCTTCCTGGTTTTGATAATGTCCCAAATGGCGGTGCCAATCATGTAACCGAAGCAGATGATATGTACGAGAATGGAAATAAAATCGGCATCATGGGCTGATCTCCAGCCTATCAAAAAGCACGGCGGTCGCCGTGCTTTTTGCTTTGCCGGAAAGGAGGATGCATGAAACGAATCTGGAGCATTCTGCTTACGATGACCGTGGCACTCACGCTGTTATGTCCCATGACCGCCTATGCCGCCACTGGCGAGGGCAATATTGACGGTGGTGGCGGTAACTTGGGGGACGCCACCAGCCACGGCAGCTGGAATCCGGGCAACGAAGGCGTTCGGGTGACCATTGTCCGGTCCGATGACCATGCAGTGGTATCTACTCCTATTGATTTGACAAACAGGGCGCCAGCTGCCTCGATCTATCATTTTGGGAAGGTCAGCAAGCTTCAATATACCAACGGGGTTGCATTATCCCCTGTGCAGGGAAGCTATACCTGCATTAAACCAACTCAAGCCGTCCCACGAATTATTAGCACTAATGGCCGAAATAACATCGAAGCCATTAAAAGTTACTTTACAGATGAGCAGGTGATTCGGGCTATTGCCAATTATAGTGGCATGGACTTCGATACTCTCATAGGCGGGGAGTACAAGATCCTTCTGGAACCCATTGCTTATTATAAGTTTGAGGGAGTCATGATAGCCACTACTGCGACCGAAGCGGTCCTCTATGATGAAATCGTGGGAGGCCAGCTCCGCTATTGGATGGGGTCGCTGACCGCCAAAAACCTTCCGCTGTCCATGTTCCTGGAAACGCCGGATCTTGGCTATCCGGCATGGTCCGGAGCGACCAACAAAAACGCCTCCAATGCGGATATCAAGTCTTCGCTTGGGCTTGGTATCGTGCGGTTCGAGGAGCAGCCGGAGGATCCCGTCATCACCACCTATGACTACGAATACCGGGTCAACACCGAGGTTATCACTGCGGTGGATGTAAGCGGCGGCCAAAGCGACCCGGATAACCCTGCCCGTGTGACCTTTACCATCGATGGCCGGGACTATCATGTGGACAATGTCTATTATCCGGAGGGGGATTCCCAGCTGGCATGGGTGCGCTGGACGACACCGGACACTCCCCAGGATATGGTCATCACGGTCCGAGTGTCCGGCCCCGGAAACGCACATGGGACGATCAACTGCAAAATCGTAGACCTGGACCAGAACCCCCCTCCCAATCCAGTGGCAGATGACCGGAACGACTCCTTCACTCCTTCATCCATCCCCAGCCGGGAGCAAAAGACCTCCAACTACTGGACGATTTGGCGTCCCTGGTGGTATGAGTATTGGGTATGGCATGGGGATGATGAGGATGGCTATTGGTGTGATCACGGCTGGTGGGAGTTTGATCTGGACCGTTATAGTGCCAGCCTTTCCGCCACCATGCGCATCACACCAGACAATAAGAATCCCACTGCTGGCAGCCGAAGCATGAAATCAGGATACGGGGTCAATCAGCTGGTCACTACCGATGTGAGCAGCACCCAGAGTTCAGCCACCACTCCGGCCCAGAATGCAGTCAGCTACTTCTCTGAGTTCAACTATGAGATGTTCTGGAGATTGCTGGAGCAGATGGGCGGCGGCTACAATACCCGATTTGAGTTTCAGAAAAACGAGTACAGTACCTACCGGGGCCGCACACATTTTACCCCTATCTGGTATCCGAATGGCTCGTATACTGTGAACACCTGGCTCATCGACTGCTGGACGCCAGCCGGAATGCTGTCCATGAACCTAAGCGACTCACTCACGATCCGGGGCAGTCTCTGGGATGACTGGCACATTGCCCCGCTGGAACCGTAACAGACCGAGATAAATCACTGAAAAGACAGGCCGTGGGATCTCCTTCTTGCCGCCTGCATAGAAATCAAGCCGCGGGGACGATCTCTGCGGTTCTTTCTTTTCGCAAAAAGAAAGGCGGTTTATATGAAAAAGTGCAAGAAACTCCTTGGCTTTCTCCTGACTATTCTCCTGCTGACCTGCCTGTTCAGCACCACGGCCCTTGCTGCGGGAACCGGTGATGTAGCGGGAGCCATCGAGGGAACCTGGTCGGATGCCTCTGAGCAGATCAAGCAGGTGGTAGACAATGTGGTTTTCCCGGTCATCGACCTGATCCTGGCTGTATTCTTCTTTGGAAAGCTGGGAATGGCTTATTTTGATTACCGCAAGCATGGCCAGTTTGAATGGACAGCTCCCGCCATTCTCTTTGCCTGTCTTGTGTTTACACTGACTGCTCCGCTGTATATCTGGACGATTCTGGGGATGTAAGCTGAACCTTGGCCGGAAAACTCAATATAGACCTTGACAGTGCGAAAGGAGTGTGCGTCAATGAACTTTTTTGAGCAGGAGCTGCGGAAAATCATAGGCCAGTCCACTGCGGCCGCTGATGCTTCCTATGTGGGACGGTCCTGTTTTGTCAGGCTCAACCCTGACCTGCGGGCAAAGCTGACCTTTATCACTATGGGGATCGCCTCTCACTATGAGGCACTGAAGATGACGATCCTCAACCGGAAAGAGGGAGAGGTGGACAATACAGTCCTCCGGTTCTCTGACTTGCTGGGAAAAAAGCAGGTGATGAACCCCAACTTCAAAAGCGGGATCTTCCCTTATATCTGGGATGACCACGGCAGCCCCATGTGGTATGTCTACCAGCTGAAACAGGAGGACTACCAGCTGCTTGCGGAAAGTGTGGATGAATACCTGCAGGTGTTCCAGCCCCCAAACTTTGCAGAGCACCCCGGACAGCAGATGTACTAATCAGCCAGAAAGGAAAATCATCACAGGGCCGAGCTGGACACATGGCCCTGCTTTTCTTTTGGCCATTGATAGAAATGCAGCTTGCCTTCAACTGAAAGGGGTGAGAAAACCAGATGTTTATATGGGATTTTGTGCTGGGCGACATTATGGATCAGTTCATCGACTGGGTCTATGCCCAGCTTGTAGGCTTCTTTGGGAATTTTTTCTCCCAAATGGGCAATATGGGCGTTGAACTGTTTGAAATGAGCTGGGTACAGTCCATCGTCCTCTTTTTTTCTTATCTGGCCTGGGCGCTTTATGCCGTGGGGCTGGTGGTGGCTGTATTCGAGTGCGGTATTGAGTATCAGACCGGCCGGGCCAGCGTAAAGGACACTGCTCTGGGCGCTATCAAAGGCTTTATAGCTGTTGGCAGCTTTACACTTGTTCCGGTGGAACTGTATAAGCTGGCGGTCGACCTACAGGCCGGTCTCACCAACGGCATTACAGGATATGGGAGCATCGATGCCCTTGCAACGGGGATCACGGATGCCCTGAGTGCCGGAACTGTTGGCAGTATCGATGCCTCCGGTGTCTTCGGTGGGCTGACCTCTGTGATTACCAGCCCCATCATGGCTCTGTTTTTGATCATCATGATGGGGTATGCCATCGTCAAATGCTTTTTCAGTAACTTAAAGCGCGGCGGTATCCTGCTGATCCAAATTGCTGTGGGATCGCTCTATATGTTTTCCATCCCCCGCGGATACACGGATGGGTTTATACAGTGGTGCAAACAAATCATCGGTTTGTGCCTGACCACCTTCCTGCAGGCAACGATTCTGACCGCCGGCCTGTTGGTGCTGAAAGACCACGCCCTGCTGGGACTTGGCCTCATGCTCTCAGCCGGCGAGGTTCCAAGGATCTGCGGAGCCTTTGGCCTGGATACCTCTACCCGCGCCAATATTATGTCGGCCGTTTACGCAGCGCAGACAGCAATCAATACCACCCGCACAGTGATCCAAACTGTAGCGGCCAAGTAGTCAAGTGCAGCCTCACAATTCAGAAAAGGAGAACCACATGAAAAGCAAGACATTGGAAACAAGTTTGGAACCCGGCGCCGTTCAGACATCCACCTTTAAAAAAAGCTAACTCTTGGGAGCCTCTTCGATGGGATCGGCGGGTTTCCCCTGGCTGGCCTTCACAACGGCATTGAGCCGGTATGGGCCAGTGAAATCGAAGCATTTCCCATTGAGGTGACCAGGGAACGGTTTCCCGGTATGCTCCATGTCGGGGACATCACAAAACTGAACGGCAATGAACTGCCCCCGGTGGATATCATCACCGGGGGTTCGCCATGTCAGGACCTGTCAGTCGCCGGCGCCAGAGCCGGCCTTGCCGGGGAACGCTCCGGGCTATTCATGGAGCAGGTCCGCATAGTGAAAGAAATGAGGGATGCAGATGAGCGACGTGGTAGAGCAGCTCACGCTGTTCGACCTCGATACATGGTCTGGGAAAATGTGCCCGGAGCCTTCAGTTCCGCGGGAGGCGAAGACTTCCGGGTTGTCCTGGAGGAAATTGTCCGAATTAAAGCTCGTACCGGTGCAGTGCCTCGACCTGACTCCGGGCGTTGGGAATCTGCTGGGGCAATCATACTGGGAGATCAATTCTCACTGGCTTGGCGAGTTATGGACGCTCAATACTGGGGTGTCGCCCAGCGCCGCAAAAGAATCTTCCTTGTCGCAGATTTTGCAGGGCGAAGTGCCCCACAAATATTATTTGAGCAGGACCGCCTGCTTGGGGATCCTGCGCAGAGCCAAGGCGAGAGGCAAAGAACTTCCGCCGCAGCTCAAGAGAGCATTAGAGATTCAAGCGGAAGCAGGGCAGAAAGAATAGATGGATCTGAGGTTTTCGCTTTCCACATCAATCAGCGGGAGGAAACCATTGATCTCAAAGGAGTATCCGGCGCATTGATGGCCACGACCAATATGCAGATGCAGACTTTTCTCGCTGAACCGATGGCCTTCGCTGCAAACCAGAGGGATGAGGTACGGGATCTGCACGATGTGGCCGCCGCCCTCGGCGCCCAGCCCGGAATGAAACAGCAGACCTTTGTGGCTGGAATCGTCAGTAAAGGAAACGGCGATTGCTTTCTGACTCCCGATTGCCACACCGCACTGACTGCCGGCGGAGGGCAGGCCGGACAAGGATATCCATGTATTTTTGCTGCTGGATTTTCTGCTGGCCAGGGTGCGGAAGCTGGTGGGATCGGCTATCAGGCAGAATGCGCTCCTACCCTGAAAGCCTCTGAAAGCGGCTCCAATATGGTGCCTTCCGTCCTATGCCTCAATGATCAGGGGGGCAGTGTGATGGACTGCAGTGAAGATGTGGCCGGTACGCTCCGGTCGCAGGAGCATGGGCATCAGCCGTTGGTATTAGCCACCCAGCAGGGTGGCGCAGAGATAGAGGTTGACCTCTGTCCGGCCATTACTGCTGCGGCAGGCACAAGCGGTAATAATCAACCTGTTCTCTTTGAAAACCACGGCATCGACTCCCGCTATACCGGACCGCACCCGGTTGCTCCCACCATGTCTGCCAGGTATGGGACCGGCGGAAACAACCTGCCATTGATTGCCCATGAACACACGGTATTCAGCCGCCAGCGAGTGGATGTCTTTCATCCGGACGAGGTGGTCAGCACCCAGAGCGCCCGGCAGCACAAGGATGCTACGGACCTTGTTATGGAAGTAGCCGGATTGGACTGCAGAAACGGCAATGAAAACGGGGATATCTGCGGTACGCTCCAGCATGGCACCAGCGGGAACTCTCTCAATTCCATTCATCCGGTACGCACCGGTCAGCTCATCCGCCGCCTGACGCCGATGGAGTGTGAGCGGCTCCAGGGCTTCCCAGATGGCTGGACCGATCTTCCGGGTGCGTCGGATTCAGCCCGATATAAAGCGTTGGGCAATAGTGTTGCGATCCCTTGTGTGGACTTTGTCCTGCGGGGGATCGCCTATTTTTTGAAGAAGTAATTGCTTGCGGATGAACGCATGGACCTCCTATATTTTCCGCTGGTCCATGCCGTAATCCCTCTCTGCTTCAATCCACCCGCATTGTAAATTCAAAAAAGGAGATCGGAGATCATGGAGAAACTCAAAAATCTATGCGGCCAGATCCCAGAGGAGCTGCACAACAAGGTGCGGACAGAGCAGGAGTCCCTTGGGCTGACGCTGGGCAAGTATTTGGAGCAGGTATTGACCGCACACTTTTCCGCTCCTGCCCCCGCCGTCCGCGGAGGCGACAGGACGCTGGCCTTCCAGGTGCCGGAGGTCCTTTTCCAGCGGGTCAAGCAGTATCTGGAGGCCCACAAGCCCCTCTCTCAAAAGGCATTTGTAGTGGGCCTGCTTGAAAATGCCCTAATCAAATGGGAGCGCGGCGAGGAAATCTCTTCCGGCATGAACACCATTGGAAAGGGCGAAAAGGAGCGCACATTGGCTGTGGTGGTTCCCTGTGAACTCTTTGAACGAGTAAAGGGCTGCCTTGCAGCCCACGGCTCCATGTCGCAGAGGGATTTTGTCCTTGGCTTGATCGAGCAGGAAGTAAGCGGATGGGAAAACCAGCAGGCTGTGGAGCAAGATGCGGTAATTCCGCAGGAAGAAACAGATGAAGCCCTTTCCAATGTGGGTGTTGTTCAGCAGATCTCTGAGGATGAGCCGTTGACCGAAGATTTGGAGGAGGAGTCCTCTGGCTTCTCTATGGTTATGATGTGATCGGTGGAGGTGTGAGCTTGTATATTTACCCTGACAATCTGAAATCCAAGGCCACGCTGTGGCTGTGGGAGCTGCGGGACATCGGCATTGTGGGGATTGGGTGCCTTATTTCTGTCTTCGCCCTTGCACAGCTTGGCTTCATCCTGCCAATCGTGTTCACGGCGGCTTATGCATTTCTCTCTATCCGCATTGAGGATACCAGCATCCTTGATTTTATCCGTTATGCGCTCCAGTTTTTCGTCCTGCGGCAGCAGACCTATGACTGGGGGATGCGCATCGAAGCGAGGTGAATGAACAATGAGCAGGAAAAAGAAAAATGCCGCACAGCAGCGGCAGACCAGCCGGGAGCTGATTGATATCCAGAAAATCACAGAGTATGGACTGCTCACCAGTCATGGAGAGCTGGTGTTTTTCAGTATAGAACCTACCAACCTCTCCGTCCACTCCCCGGAATCCATCGGCAGCCGGATCTATGCCCTGATGACTGTTCTCAAGGGGATGGCGGAAATTGAAATGCTGGCTCTCAATTCCAAGGAAAGTTTTGAGGATAATAAGCGCCACTACCGCCAGCTTCAGGAGCAGGAGCAGCTTCCAGTCATCCGCAGGCTGCTGGAGAGAGATATGATGGGGCTTGACCGGCTGCAGGTACAGATGGCAACTGCCCGAGAGTTTTTTGTCATCGTCCGGCTTAAAAATGAGAAGGATTCGGATATCCAGTCCTACCTCTCTCGACTCCAGAAAAATCTGGAGGATCAAGGCTTTAAGACGCGGCTGTCCAGCCCGGAGGAGCGCAAACGGATGCTTGGGGTCTATCTGGAGCAGAATGCGACTACCGAAAAATATGAGGATTACGACGGGGAACGCTGGGTCATCTTCAATGACTAAAGCACCCCGTTAACCAGACAAAATGGCCGTCAGGAGATATCTCCGGGCCATCTTTCATACCACGAATACCTCCTGTCGGCCGGACAGGAGGTATCACAGTTTTGGCAAAGAGCAGAAAGAATCATTTTGCGCAGACGCCTGCAGATGCGAAGATCAAAGATTTTCTTGATATGGTGTCCCCCTCGGTCATCCAGTTCAATGTGGACCATTACCTGTGCGGGAACACTTACCGATGCGTCTGGGCGCTGCGGGAATATCCTACCGCCACGGATGAGCAGGCCATCCTGCGGCATCTGGGAGAAAAGGATGGCATCACCCTGCGTATCTACACCCGACAGGTGACCCCGGCCGAGGAGAAGCGCATCATCCACAACGCCGCCAACAAGCACCGGATGAGCCGCTCCTCCACCGATGACCTGCAGCAGACGGTAACTGCGGAGAGCAACCTGCAGGATGTGGTCACTCTGGTTTCCGCCATGCACCGGAACCGGGAGCCGCTCCTCCACTGCGCCGTATATCTGGAGCTGACTGCCCAGAGCTATGACCAGCTCAAACTCCTGCAGACAGAGGTGCTCACTGAACTGGTGCGCTCTAAGCTGAATGTGGACCGGCTCATGCTCCGCCAGCAGCAGGGCTTTGTATCAGTCATGCCCAGCGGCCACAATGCATTCGGCTCTCAGTTTGAACGGGTGCTTCCGGCCTCCTCAGTAGCCAACCTCTATCCATTCAACTACAGCGGCAAGACCGATCCCCAGGGCTTTTACATCGGCAAGGATAAATACGGCGCCAATGTCATCGTGGATTTTGATAAGCGGGATGATGATAAGACCTCAGCCAACATCCTCATTCTGGGTAACTCCGGCCAGGGAAAAAGTTACCTGATGAAGCTCCTGCTCCTCAATCTGCTGGAGGCCGGGAAATCCGCCATCAGCCTGGATGTGGAGCATGAGCAGAAGGATATGTGCGAGGCGGTGGGCGGCTGCTTCCTGGATCTGATGAGTGGACAGTACCGGATCAACCCGCTGGAACCCAAATGTTGGGACGCCGGCGGCAGCCCGGAGGACATGGACGCCCCCGCCGCCTTCCGTCAGTCCACACGGCTGTCCCAGCACATCAGTTTTCTGCGGGACTTTTTCCGCTCCTACAAGAGCTTCACCGACCGCCAGATCGATGTTATCGAAATCATGGTGGGCAGGCTTTACGAAAGATGGCGCATCAGCGACAGCACCGATTTCAGCCGCCTGACCCCGGAGGATTATCCCATCCTCTCTGACCTGTACGCGCTCATCGAGCAGGAGTACAGGAATTTTGATGAGGGAAAGTATCAACTCTACACCGCCGCCATTCTGCAGGAAATTTTGTTGGGTCTTCACTCCATGTGCAAGGGGGCGGAGAGCAAGTTTTTCAACGGCCACACCAATGTGACCTCCTCCCGCTTTGTGGTATTCGGTGTCAAAGGACTCCTGCAGGCCAGTAAGAATGTTCGAAGCGCCATGCTCTTCAATGTCCTGTCCTATCTCAGCGACAAGCTGCTGACTGAGGGCAATACAGTGGCGGCACTGGACGAGCTGTATATCTGGCTGTCGGACAATGTAGCTGTGGGCACTACGATTATTGAGTATATCCGCAACTGCCTCAAGCGCGTCCGCAAAAAGGAATCTGCCATGCTGCTGGCTTCGCAGAATCTGGAGGACTTCAACCAGGAGGGAATCCGGGAGCTGACCAAACCTCTCTTCGCGATCCCACCCCATCAGTTCCTGTTCAATGCCGGCGCTGTGGATAAAAAGTTCTACATGGAGGCCCTGCAGCTGGAGGAGTCGGAGTACAACCTCATCCGTTTCCCCCAGCGGGGCGTCTGTCTCTACCGCTGCGGAAATGAACGGTATCTGCTGGAGGTCCACGCCCCTGCATATAAGGAGGCGCTGTTCGGGAAGGCAGGCGGACGATGAATGTGGTGGGATATGGCGGAGGGACAGACAGCACCGCCATGTTGATTGGCCTGTGGAAAAACCATATCCCGGTAGACCTCATTTTATTTGCGGATCCCGGCGGCGAGCAGCCGCACACCTATGCGTATCTGGAAATCATGGATCGCTGGCTGAAAGAGCACGATATGCCACCCATTACCCGCGTCTGGTATCAGGAGAAAAGTGGGCAAAGGCTCACTCTGGAACAGGAGTGCCTCCGCTCCGGGACGCTTCCGTCCATTGCCTATGGCCGGAAAAGCTGCTCTCTCAAACACAAGGTGGCCCCACAGGAGCGGTTTTGCAACCAATACCAGCCCTGCCTGGATACATGGACAAGAGGAGAAAAGGTGGTCAAATTTATTGGGTATGATGCCGGAGAGGAACGCCGCAGACAGGGGGCGGTAGCCCATGATCTGCTGGATAAAAAATATCAGAAGCAATATCCCCTGATGGATTGGGGCTGGCGGCGCACAGACTGTATTCAGGCAATTCAAAGCGCAGGGCTGCCTCTCCCCGGAAAATCATCGTGCTTTTTCTGCCCCTCCATGAAGCGGCGGGAGATCCGGACGCTGTATCACAGATATCCGGATCTGCTGGCCAGAGCTTTGGCTATCGAGGAGACGGCAATGCCGAATCTTATCTCTGTAAAAGGATTGGGGCGAGACTGGGCATGGCGGGATTTTATCACTGCGGACGAAAACCAAATGGTGATCCCCGGCGCGTTTTCCGATGAGGACCTGCCCTGTGCCTGCCGGCTTGAATCTGAGAAACCTGAACTGCCATAGAAAAGAGGATGCCATGAAAATCATTGAAACAGAACGCTGGGTACCCAGCAAAGAGGACCCCAGCAGAAGTGAATACATTGGTCAGCGCACCGGCCAGGAGGTCTTTGAGGAGCTGCGGCAACAGCTCGAGAACATGGGTTGCCTACCTGACGAATATTTCCTGCTGGATCAGCGGTGGGAGAACGGACGGGAGATTCCCGAGGGCGCAGATATCTTCTGCACCACCGATTATGGTGCGAGTGAGGGTATTTATTTGGATGTGTACCTGAAATGGTATGAGGATGGGAATCCTGTTACCAAGGGCTTTATCACCGGAAAGACTTTGGGCGAGAGCGGTGATGATCTGGACAGGATGTTCCTTATCTCCTCCGCTATTACAAAGGCTTTCCATGGAGATGGGGCAAGCCATGCCAGATATATTCGTCTTGGGGAAAGCCAGATTCCAGCCAGTGGGGTCTTCCACCTTAGTTTGGAGGAGCAGAAAACTATCATTGACGCCCTCATCACACAACATGAAAAGTATCTGGGGCTGATTGCAAACACAGAAAGTCTCCTGCGCCGTATGACCGGAGGCATCACCCAGTACATTGACCAGATGGGGCGCCTCCCCCTCCAGATCAACAACTATGACCAGATAACGCTGGCAGTGCGGGACGGAAATCTCGATGCCTTCAAGAGCTTGCTTACGCAAGTGCTGGAGTATAGTGACGACCTTCTCACCCAAACTGCTGGTCGGTCCGGTGAGGTTGGCAGCAAGATGATGATCCTCCTCATGGCTGCCTGTGACCACTTCGGCAGCGAATCCTATCTACTGGCTTCAAAGCTTGCGGTGAAAACCGGAGATGTGGAGCGCCTGCGTTTTCTGATGGATCAGGCAGAAACCTACACTCTGGAGATGGAGCCGGGTTTCGTGGGCAGGATGATCCGGGATGCATATTCCTTGAATCCTTATATCGGCAGAGAAATGATGGATCACGCCACCAATGAGCAGATCGCCGCCGCACCTGCGGAACTGATGCTGGCTGCGGCCTATAATCGGGATAGCCGCGCCGCATTTACTCTGGCCAGGAAGGGCATTGACATCACAGGCCGGGCCAGCGAGGTCATCCGGCAATATGCCCAGCGTGGTGACGCATGGGAACTGGAACAGCTAATCAAAGATGGAATGAAAATTCAGCCCACCAATCTGTCTGCCCTCAAAGCCTGCGTTCAGTCTGATCTGCTGGGATCCGCCAAGCTCCTGTTGGAAAAAGGCACTGACTATGAGAAGTTCCTGTCCTGGGCGAAAACTATCGGGTATGAGCTCCCCGCTGTAGCAGCGGCGGAATTGTCTGAGTACTGGGAGCAGCTGGATCCCGGACGGACACAAGGCCAGGATCCAGGGATGGGAGGAATGAGCCTTGGCTGATCCTGCAACTCTGGCGATGTTGGCAAAAGCAGCGGCGGCAGTTCTGAGCAGTGAAAAGGCCCGGAAAACTATCGGTTGGGTCATAGTGGCTATTTTTTCCCCTATCATCGTACTGCTGGTGCTTCTCTGTTCTCTGCTCTCCGGTACTGCTGAACACAATACTACGGCACTGGAACTCTGTTTCCACGGCGGGGTGATCTCCGCCTCTGTACCCGAGGATTACCGAGGGCATATCGAGAATATGCGGGATAGTTTTTTCGTTCTGGATGGCGGTGCCGCAGAGTTGGATGGACAGATGGAGAATGGCGACAGCCTTGACCGGACCAGGGTCAAGGCCATTTTTTATGCTCTTTACTTCGGCGAGGAGCAGCCCAGCCAGCGAGCGCACAAGCAGTATCTGGACTGTTTCGTAACCTATGAGGAGCGCACCCGCACCGTCACTGAGGCGGATGACGCCGGCAACGAGGTCGAGGTGGAGGAAACCTACACAGTGGCGGTACCCATCCGCGACCTCTCTGTTGTCTGATAGAAAAATTTTGATTATCCCGAAAAACCCTTGAAATACAAGCACATTCGCAGGATTTCAGATTGATTTTACTACCAATTTACTACTTTTAACGGATTGCGCCTTGATATGCCGGAACATCTTGCGAGCATGAAACAACCCAATACAAACGCGACGCACTGGCGGCGCGGCACGTCGGCAATCACACAATTTCATATAGCACCGCACTGGCGGCGTTACCTTATCCCAACCGGGAAACAAGGAACGCCGCTATTTTTTTACCCTCATGTTACGCAGTAGGGGCAAAAAGAGTCTTGCTACACAAGGCTTTGCGGGTACGGTTTTCACAGGGTAAGGGATTGATACCTAAACCCTTAAAATCGCTGTTCTACCGCGTAACAAATATGCAGCAAAGGAGTTGATGAAGCTATGGCAGTTTTCCGCGTGGAGAGAAACACAGGATATACGGTTATGAGCAACCACCATTTACGCAACAAAGAACTTTCCCTAAAGGCAAAAGGGCTGTTATCGCAAATGCTGTCCTTGCCGGAGGATTGGGACTATACCCTTGCGGGACTGTCCTATATCAACCGGGAAAAAATCGACGCTATCCGCGAAGCTGTCCGGGAGCTTGAAAGAGCCGGATATATTCAGCGTTCAAGGGAGCGCGACGAGAAAGGACGCTTGCGGGGAACTGATTACATCATCTATGAGCAGCCGCCTAACTTGGATTTACCTACATTGGAAAATCCAACATTGGGAAATCCAACATTGGAAAATCCTACGCAGGAAAAACCTACGTTGGAAAATCCAATGCAATTAAATAAAGATATACAAAAGACTGACTTACCAAAAAAAGAAAAATCAAATACGGATTTATCAAGTAACCATTCCATTCCTATCCTTTCCCCTAACCCCTCTCCTTTGAGGGAAGAAACGGCAGAGCCGGAACGGAAAGGAACGGAAGCGGCAGACGCATACAGCGTGTATGAGGAAATCATCAAGGACAATATCGAGTATGAGCATTTTATCAAGCATACCAACATTGACAGGGAACGCTTGGACGAGATTGTGTCCCTTATCCTTGAAACTGTCTGCACCAAACGAAAGACAATTCGTATCGCCGGGGACGATTATCCGGCAGAGCTTGTCAAAGCAAAGTTTATGAAGCTGAACAGCAGCCACATTGAATTTGTCTTTGACTGCATGAAAGAGAACACCACGAAAATCCGTAACATCAAGCAATATCTGAAAGCGGTACTTTTCAACGCGCCCAACACCATTGACAGCTATTACACCGCCCTTGTCAACCACGATATGTACGGCGGCTATTAAAAAACAGGAGGATTTTAATATGACACAGAAAACAGGAGCTTTGATTTTTGATGAAACGGCAGACCGTTACGACATTCGCTTTGACCTTAACGACTACTACGGAGGATTGCATTGTGGGGATTGCCTTGAAGTGTTTGTACGCGGCAAATGGAAGCCGACCCGCATGGAGTACGGGGACAACTGGTATCTTGTCGGTGTGAGGGCTTCGGATTTGAACGGGCTGCGGGTGCGTATCTAAAGGCGGCATGAAAAATGTACGCCTTATTTTTATGCCCCGAAGCGGCACACCACCCTAACCAAACTATGAAAGGAGGGATTTCATGCAAGATGAAGTCAATGAAAAAGTCGTGTCTTTAGCAATCAAAACATCTAAGCTGACCGCCGAAGTGCTGCAAAAGGCTATGAAAGCCCTGCTTGCCAAAGGCAAAGGGCAGCTAACCAAAGCCCCGCATGGGAAAATCACTATGCGGCAGCTTATGAAGCAGGGAGAAAAGGTTTCCAACATTGAGATTACCGACCAAAATATCAAAGCCTTTGACCCTATCGCAAGGAAAAGCGGGCTTGATTACAACGTCAAGAAGATTGAGAACGGCAAGCCGCCGACCTATCTTGTGTCTTTTAAGGGCAAGGATATTGACGTTATGACCGAAGCGTTCCGGGAATTTACCGCAAAGAAATTAGGCAGGGATAAAAAGCCCTCTATCCGCAAGCTGCTTTCCACTCTGAAAGACAAGGCGGCAGCTCTGAACGCACAGAGGGACAAAGTGAAGAAAAAGGACAGGGAGGTATCGCTATGAAGCCGGAACTTAAAAAGCTGCTTATCCTAAATGCCCCCTATCTGCTCTTTGTCTATCTCTTTGACAAAATCGGACAAGCGGTACGCCTTGCGCCGGGGGCTGACCTTTCCGGCAAGGTGCTTTCCCTTGCAGACGGCTTTTCCGCTGCCTTTGCAACCCCGCTTCCGAGCCTTGCCCCTATGGATTTGCTTATCGGTATTGTGGGGGCTGTCCTTATCCGGCTTATGGTGTACTTCAAAGGCAAGAACGCGAAGAAATACCGAAAAGGTATCGAATACGGTTCAGCCCGTTGGGGCAACGCCGAAGATATAAAGCCCTATACCGACCCGGTATTTCAAAATAACGTGCTTCTGACACAGACGGAACGGCTTACCATGAACAGCCGCCCGAAGCAGCCGAAGTATGCAAGGAATAAAAATATCCTTGTTATCGGGGGAAGCGGCAGCGGCAAGACGAGATTTTTTGTGAAGCCCAACTTAATGCAAATGCACTCAAGCTACGTTGTAACTGACCCGAAAGGTACGGTTTTAGTCGAGTGTGGGAAGCTCTTACAGCGCGGCGGGTATCGGATAAAGGTGCTGAACACGATAAATTTTAAGAAATCCATGCGTTATAATCCCTTTGCCTATATCCGCAGCGAAAAAGACATTTTGAAACTGGTAAATACCTTGATTGCCAACACCAAAGGGGACGGGGAAAAAGCCGGGGAGGATTTTTGGGTAAAATCGGAACGGCTCTTTTACTGCGCCCTTATCGGCTACATTTGGTACGAAGCCCCGGAGGAAGAAAAGAACTTCACGACGCTGCTTGAAATGATAAATGCCAGTGAAGCCCGCGAGGACGACCCGGAATTTCAGTCCCCCGTTGACCTCATGTTTGAACGGTTGGAGGAAAAAGACCCGGAACACTTTGCCGTCCGGCAGTACAAGAAATTCCTGTTATCTGCGGGAAAGACACGAAGCTCTATTCTCATTTCCTGCGGTGCGCGGCTTGCCCCTTTTGACATTAAGGAGCTGCGCGACCTTATGGAAACCGACGAAATGGAGCTTGACACCATAGGCGACCGCAAGACCGCCCTGTTTGTTATCATCAGCGACACCGACGATACTTTTAACTTTGTCGTGAGTATTCTTTACACGCAGCTTTTCAATCTGCTTTGCGACAAGGCAGATGATGAATACGGCGGCAGGCTGCCCGTCCATGTGCGCTGTCTGTTAGACGAGTTTGCAAATATCGGGCAGATACCGAAGTTTGAAAAGCTCATAGCCACCATACGAAGCCGGGAAATCTCCGCGTCGATTATCTTACAGTCGCAAAGCCAGTTAAAGGCAATCTATAAGGACAACGCCGATACCATAGTCGGCAACTGCGACACCACCCTTTTCTTGGGCGGCAAGGAGAAAACCACCCTCAAAGAAATGTCGGAAATCTTGGGGAAAGAAACCATTGACAGCTTCAACACTTCCGAGAACCGGGGGCGCGAGGTATCGCATGGGCTGAACTATCAGAAGTTAGGCAAGCAGCTTATGACGGAAGATGAAATAGCGGTTATGGACGGCGGGAAATGTATTTTACAGCTACGAGGGGTGCGCCCGTTCTTCTCTGATAAGTACGACATTACAAAGCACCCCAACTATAAATATCTTTCCGACTATGACAAGAAAAATACTTTTGATATGGAAAAGCACCTACGGCGCAGACCTGCCCTTGTAAAGTCGGACGAACCCTTTGACTATTACGAAATCAGCGAAGCAGATTTGCAGGAGGACACCGCCCATGAATAGACGTATCCGAAAGAAAAAGGACAAGAAAATCACAGAAGCCATAAACGGGCTTATTTCCATTGCCGAGTGGCAGGAAAGACAGCGGCAGGCAGCTATCCAGCAGTTTGTAAAACGGTGTGAAGCCCTGTATGAGCAGCAACGAAAGGAGGAATTGACGCAGTAACAAAGAAAAATACAACTTACAGGATACGCGCCCCTACAAAAATTCCTATCGCTCACCCCAACAACTGAATACCGCCGCGCGGCAGACACATAGGCAGCGCGGGGAAACCGCCGAAATCCGGCGGGCTTATGACCGCGGCAGTTTGAAAACTGACCGCCGTTTTTTATGCCCTTTTACGGGGCAAGCCGCATTTACGGCAGAAAGGAGCTTTATGGAATTTTTTAACTCTGCTATCGACGTATTACAGACCCTTGTTATCGCACTGGGCGCAGGCTTAGGCATTTGGGGCGTCATCAATCTCTTAGAGGGATATGGAAACGACAATCCGGGTGCAAATGCTCATGTACGGTAGAGAAGCACAAGACATGGATAGCCAGCCCTGCCACTATTCCGAAGTCAGGGGAACGCAATAGAAAAATTCATAGCTGTATGCTATACTTAATTAGCATTTGAACATATCAAGCTGACACAGCAATCTCTTTGCTTGCCGTTAATGTGCGTCTACCAACAGTCCGCAGAAAGCAAGAGTAGCGTAAAGGTATAAAAATTTCAAACTTCTTTGTAACGAAATTCCGATTTCTCCGTCTAACCTATGAAGCTGAAGGAGGTGATGACAAGTATGGACTATGAAAAGCTCTATAAAGCCTACTATTTACAGGTATACTCGTATACTATTTCTCTTGCCAAAAATCGTGAGATAGCAGAGGAAATCACGCAGAACACATTCTATAAGGCTGTTTCTACAACATCACAATTCAAAGGTAAGTCAGATGAATTGACATGGCTCTGCTCCATAGCAAAAAATCTTTACCATGATGAAATGCGAAGCCGTCAGCGAGTAGCTGATGTGAGTGAAATCAATGACTTGCCATCAAATGAAAATGTTGAGAACTCAGTTGCAGATTCTGACATGGCGTTCCGCATACACCTCGTTCTTCACCGTTTGGAAGAACCATACAAAGAAGTCTTTCAGCTTCGCGTATTCGGGGAACTATCTTTTTCACAAATCGCTGCAATTTTTGGAAAAACAGAATCATGGGCGAGAGTTACTTATCATCGTGCAAAGCTAAAAATTCAAGAAAGGATGGATGAAAAGCATGAGTAAACAATGCGATATTGTTCGAGATATTCTTCCGCTGTATGTTGACGGTGCTTGCAGCGAAGCAAGCGCAGAGATGGTAAAAGAGCATTTGAACGCCTGTGCTGATTGTAACGCAATTTATCAGAAATTGCTTTCTCACACGAGCGAAGATGTTCTTCACGAAGAAAGCGAAAGCGTTATTATGCGCCATGAGGCAAAAGAAAAGCAGAGGGGCAGGAAAAAGATAACGATTGCTGTTCTCGTTTCCATCGCTCTTTGTACCATTGCAATTTTTACAGCTCTCTTTCTGTTACCTATAAACATTGCTTATGAGCCTGTCAAAATCGACTTCCCATTTGAGGTTGAAGATGTCGAAAGCGTTGAAATGTACCACTATGACGGAGTGCCTGCATCAGCAGAAAAGAAAGTAGTTGTTGCTGAAAATGATATAAAGACCCTGTATGATAAGTTCAAGGACTTATCCTTAAAAGACAAAACAACTGAGGAAACTGCCGGAGCAGATGTGACCAGCTTTAGATTTAACCTCTCAGATGGAACAAGCTACGATTTGATTTACGCCTGCTATGGAGTTAAAAACGGCGAATTGAAGTCAGAAGCAGGCGGTTTTAAGTATTTCACAAGTGCGGATATTGGCTCTTATTGGAACAATTTGAATACGGACCTTGAAGCAATTCCTATCAATGAGAGTGAATTGCCGTGAGCAGATAGCAAACCCAGCCGAGCCTGTCAACGGTCAAGATGAACGGCGCAAATGCGCCGCCGTTGACAGCCCCGCCCGTCTTTGCTGTTCGGTAATCAAGAGGGCGACAGCACAAGATGCTGCCGCCCTCTGCCATTATTCAGAAAGGGGGATTTTCCATGACCGAACACGAAAAGTATCAAGAACATATCCGGCATACACACGATGCCTTTTGCAAGACTGTTATTCGCCACGCTGCCATAGACGCAGCCCGGAGCATACGGAGCCGCCGCAAGCGGGAAATCTCGCTTGAATATCTGATAGAAGAAAAACACTATCCATTCAGTACCACAGATAAATACTTTGCGGAGCAATCCGGCATGACCAGCTATCCGCTTTTCGTCTGTGGTCAGATGGTGCTTTTGGAAAGCCCAGAGCTTGCCGCAGCCCTGTCCGCACTATCACAGATGGAACAGGAAATCATTTTCTTGTACTACTTCCAACGATTGACGCATAGGGAGATTGGACGGAGATATGGACGGGCTGGCAACACAACCGGGCGGCGTATTCAGATGATTTTACGGCGGCTACGGGCAGAGTTGGAGGGTTTGTCCTATGAGCCAGCTACTTCCCTATGAGACAATCGTTAAGGCAAGCGAGGGCGACCCGGAAGCTGTTGCCGCCGTCCTATCCCATTATGCGGGATGTATCCGCTCTTGTGCGAAAATGGACGGACAGATTAACACGGATATGCAGGAGCATATCGTCAGGCAACTGATAGAAAGCCTGTTGAAGTTCCACTTTGACCGCTAAACAGAAAAGTTGTATAATTAGAGCCTAACAAATTAAACTTCAATGAGGGTAGAGCAAATGGAACAGATTATCAATTATAGAGACATACCCACAGATAAAAGGATTGACATATTAAATGCTCTTGAGCGAATAGGTTTTTTTCCGGCATACGGCGGCGTGAAAACAATGCAGCAAATTATGGAAAAGTCAGTTCCAGGTTCAGGCCCACAATTCTATTTCGTTTTCCGTGAAAATGAGTTGATAGGGTACAATTTTCTCATTGGGGACACTAAGAAATATAAAGCGTTCCCATGGCTTGCTATTAGCAATATGGATGAGCAGAAGTTGACTGTTTGTGAAGAAATGATGAAAATACAAATTGCCTTTTTTGAAAAACTCGGAATGCAAAAGATAGCAGATCATTGCGTTAGGATTATGGAAGATTACAGAAAAGGAATTGGAAAGCAGAAAGAAAGCGATTGCAGATAAATTCCATTTGAAAAACGGCTGACAATTTAATACCGCCGCCCATCACAGCGGCAGATAAGCAGTAAATCTTGAAAAGGTTTACTGCTTTTTTTGCGCCCATTTTCAAAAATCTTTGGCAAACCACACCGCCGGATTGTTGTAGGGAGCAGACAGGTAAAACAAAAAAATTTCCGCTGCGTTTGCCAAAACGCCCCCTTTTCACCGTTGTAGTGGTGAACAGCGGGCAGAACACGCCGCCGCAATCGCTATATTGGTGGAGCAAGCCAGTATATCCGCAAACCAGAGCCGCCGAGGAAAGCGGTAGTTTTTTAGAGCAAGATTCTACCACGGTGCCAAAATCCGCATATCTGCGGTTTTGCCCCCTTTGGTAAATCTTGTTGGGGAGTGCCTTCCCCAAACCCTGCTCATGCGCCCTGTCGGGCGAGAAAGGAGGTCAACGCTTGAAGAAAAAATACAACACGCCCCACCGCTGCCATGTGGTCAAAACCCGCATGACCGAGGAAGAATACGCCGACTTTACCGAGCGGCTGAAACACTATGACATGAGCCAAGCCGAATTTATCCGGCAAGCCATTACACGGGCGACCATTCGCCCCATCGTTACCGTTTCCCCGGTCAATGATGAACTGTTGTCCGCCGTTGGCAGGCTGACCGCCGAATACGGAAAAATCGGTGGCAACCTCAATCAGATTGCCCGCGCCCTCAACGAGTACGGCACACCATACAACGCCCTGTCCGTTGAAGTCCGCGCCGCCATTTCTGACCTTGCTGCCTTGAAGTTTGAAGTCCTGCGAAAGGTAGGTGACGCTGTTGGCAACATTCAAACATATCAGCTCTAAAAATGCGGACTATGGCGCAGCCGAGCAGTACCTCACCTTTGAACATGACGAGTTTACCATGAAGCCCACCCTTGATGAAAACGGGCGGCTCATGCTCAGGGAGGACTATCGAATAGCCACGCTGAACTGCGGCGACGAGGATTTTGCCGTTGCCTGTATGCGCTCCAATCTCCGCTATGGGAAGAACCAGAAGCGGGAAGATGTAAAAAGCCACCACTACATTATCAGCTTTGACCCACGGGACGCGGTGGACAACGGTTTGACCGTAGACCGGGCGCAGGCGTTGGGCGAGGAATTTTGCCGGAAGCAGTTTCCCGGACACCAAGCCATTGTCTGCACCCACCCGGACGGACACAACCACAGCGGCAATATCCATGTGCATATCGTTATCAATTCTCTGCGGATAGAGGAAGTTCCGTTCCTGCCTTACATGGACAGACCGGCAGACACCCGCGCCGGGTGCAAACACCGCTGCACAGACGCGACGATGGAATACTTCAAAGCCGAAGTCATGGAGCTGTGCCACCGGGAAAATCTCTATCAAATCGACCTTTTGCATGGCAGCAAAAACCGCATTACCGAGCGTGAGTATTGGGCGCAGCGGAAAGGGCAGGCAAAGCTGGACAAGGAAGCTGCCGCCTTGCCAGCCGAGGAGCAGCCAGCCAAGCCCACGAAGTTTGAAACAGACAAGGAAAAATTGCGGCAGGCCATACGCACCGCGCTGTCCTCTGCCGCAAGCTATGGCGAGTTCACCGCCGTTCTCTTGCAACAGGGCGTGACTGTCAAGGAGAGCCGAGGGCGGCTATCCTACCTCACGCCGGACAGGACAAAGCCCATTACCGCCCGCAAGCTGGGAGATGATTTTGACCGCGCTGCCGTTCTTGCCCTTTTGGAACAGAATGCCCACAGAGCCGCCGAGCAGACCGCAACCGTACCCGAATACCCCCGCAACATAAGGGAGCGTTTGCAGGGTAAAAAAGCTGTCCAAACCACCCCGGAAAAGGACGGTATTCAGCGCATGGTTGACCGGGCGGCAAAACGAGCGGAGGGAAAAGGCGTGGGCTATGACCGCTGGGCGGCAGTCCACAATCTGAAACAAATGGCGGCTACCGTTGCCGCCTACGGGCAGTACGGCTATTCGCCGGAGGAGCTGAACGCAGCCCTTGTATCCACCAATGCGGATTTACAGGACAGCACCGCCAAGCTGAAAGCCCTAGACGCTGCTATCCGGGAGAAAAAGGAGCTTCAGACACAGGTGCTTGCCTATGCCAAGACCAAGCCTGCCCGTGACGGTCTGAAAGCGCAGAAAACGGAAAAAGCCCGCAGCGCCTACCGGGAACGGCACGAAAGCGATTTTATCATAGCGGACGCAGCCACCCGTTATTTTCGGGCGCATGGCGTTTCCAAGCTGCCAAGCCATAAAGCCCTGCAAGCGGAAATCGAGCAGCTTACCGCCGAAAAGAACGCCCATTACAACGAATACCGGGAGAAAAAAGCCCGTGTCAAGGAGCTGCATACCGTGAAAAGCAATCTTTCTCAAATCCTGCAAGGCGAGAAAGACAGAGAGAAAAAGCACAAACATGAGCGTTAAAAACCGCCCCGAAACGATACCAAAACGGGGATATGCCCTGCACCCTATCCGCAATACTGCCCACCTTTGAAACGGGGCGCACAGCGCAGGAAATCCCCGAAAATGACACCGAGAAACTACATTTTTACCGACCTATCCGCTTATACCAGCGGAAACGGCAGAAAGGAGCGAGAAATGCCACGCATGAGCAAAAAGCGGCGGTTGGAATGGAGCTTTTTCCTCAACCACCGAAACCGTATTACCTACAATGACCTTTGCCGGGGCTGCACACACGGCTGCAAGCAGAGCTTCCGGGCGATTATCGTCCTCTGCCCCCGGTATTTCTCTAAGAGATGGAAACACAGGGAGGACACCGCCAATGGCAGATAACCGCAAATATTACTACCTCAAACTGAAAGAAAACTTCTTCGACAGCGATTCCATTGTGCTGTTAGAGGACATGAAAGACGGGATTTTGTATTCCAATATCCTCTTGAAGCTGTACTTAAAATCGCTGAAAAATGGCGGCAGATTACAGCTTGACGAGCATATCCCCTATACCGCCCAGATGATAGCCACGCTGACCCGTCACCAAATCGGGACGGTGGAACGGGCGTTAGCCATCTTCCAGCAGTTAGGGCTTGTGGAGCAGCTTGACTGCGGGCTGCTTTATATGACCGACATTGAGCTGATGATCGGTCAATCCTCTACCGAAGCGGAACGGAAACGCGCCGCAAGGCTTGAAAACAAGGCGCTTTTGCCGCCGCGGACAAATGGCGGACATTTGTCCGACATTCGTCCACCAGAGATAGAGATAAAGAAAGAGATAGATATAGAGTTAGAAAAAGAGGGAGAGTTAAAGGGACAAGCCCCCGCCCGCCGCTATGGCAGATACAACAATGTTTTTCTTTCCGATACGGAACTGGACGAGCTGAAAGCGGAACTGCCCGACAAATGGGAGTATTATATTGACCGCTTATCTACTCATATAGCGTCCAAAGGAACGAAATACCGTAGCCATGCAGCCACGATATACAAGTGGGCGCAGGAGGACGAAGCCAAGAAACCGCCGAAAAAAGGCATACCCGATTACACCTTTAAGGAGGGCGAGAGTTTATGACTGAACTTTTTACCGATACCGTTTTGAATATGATGACTACTACCGCAGAGCCGGAGGACTACACAGGCGAGGACGGGCTGCTTTACTGCGGCAAGTGCCGCACCCCGAAAGAAGCCTACTTCCCGGAAAAGCAAGCCGCCCCGTTTGGGCGTGACCGCCACCCGGCAGAATGTGACTGCCAGAAAGCCAAGCGTTTGGAGCGTGAAACCGCCGAACAGCGCAGAAAGCACCTTGATACCGTGGAGGACTTGAAACGCCAGGGATTTACCAATCCCACCATGCAGGAATGGACTTTCGCCAATGACAACGGGAAATGCCCGCAAATGGAGATTGCACACTTCTATGTGGAGCATTGGGAAATCATGCGCGAGGAAAATATCGGCTATCTGCTATGGGGCAAGGTCGGCACAGGAAAAAGCTATTTTGCCGGGTGTATCGCTAATGCCCTCATGGAGCAGGAAGTCGCTGTCCGCATGACGAATTTTTCTGCGATTTTGAATGACCTGACCGCCAGCTTTGGGGGGCGCAACGAGTATATCGAGCGTCTTTGCCGATTTCCTCTGCTTATCATTGATGATTTTGGAATGGAGCGCGGCACAGAGTACGGTTTAGAACAGGTCTACAATGTGATTGACAGCCGCTACCGCAGCCGCAAGCCCCTAATCGTCACCACCAATCTGACATTGGACAGCCTGCAAAATCCGCTGGACACCGCCCATGCCCGGATTTATGACCGCCTTTTGGAAATGTGCGCCCCTATCCTCTTTACGGGTGAGAACTTTCGCCGGGAAACGGCGCAAGCCAAGCTGAACAGGCTGAAAAAGCTAATGGGGGCCCCACAAAGCCGTAAGGCTTTGCGGGGAGAGGAGGAGCAAGGAAATGAGCGTAGTTTTCCGCTCCAGCGGGAAACGGAGCCGAATGGACTTTGCGACGACGAGATGAAATGAAAGGAGTTGCCTATGGCAGAGAACAAGCAGAACACCACCCCGGAACGCCGCCCGGACTGCGTGACAGAGATCCGCATGGGCAACACCGTCCTTGTCGTTTCCGGCTTTTTCAAGAAAGATACCACCGACACCGCAGCCGATAAGATGATGAAAGTGCTGGAGGCGGAAGCCGCCGCAGGACACAAAGCCCAGCTTTCGCCTTAACGCTACAAGCCGCACAGAAAAATCGTCATTTTACCGGGCGGTAAAGAAGCAGAAGCCGCTATACAGACAGCCGCCCCATGTGGTATAATCGAAATACGGAATAGTGGGGCTGGCTGTCGGAAACGGAGGATTTTATGTTAAGACAGACCACCCAGAAAATCACTGCCCTTTATCCAAGACTATCCCATGAGGACGAGCTGCAAGGCGAGAGCAATTCCATTTCCAACCAAGAGTTACTATGTAGAGGGTGGTTTCTCCCACCTAATACATATGACTGCGGCTCATTTGTGGTGAATGGAACAGCAGTTGTAGGAAAGGAGCAGAATAATCCTTATAACCGCTGCAAATCAACACAAAAAGGAGCTGATTCTTATGAAATCTCTATTTGAGAAAATGGGTGGCACTTACCGTCAGGAGGGTGATTATCTTATCCCGAACCTTGCGCTGCCGGATGAACCGGAATACCAGATCGGCAAGTACGGGCGTATGCGCCGTAGCTATCTGAAAGAACATCGTCCAGTTCTCTACGCAAACCTGCTCACAAGCGGAACGCTGCATTGGCACCTTGTCGAGATCGACCAAGCTTGCAATGAGCGTATGGAAATCATCGTTCCTGCAATGGCGAAGCAGGAAGGCGTGACAGAAACTCTGAAAGCCGCCGACCAAATGGAATGGGTGCGCCGCATGAACAGCATCCGCAGCCGTGCGGAGGAAATCGTACTGACCGAGCTTGTATATGAATGACAAATGCCCGTTATTGGCTGTATGGCCGATAACGGGCATTATCTTTATTCTTTTGGTGCTATAAACTTATATTTACCCTTTCCAAAGCCGCTGACAGGCTCGATCAAATCCGCATTTTTCAGTTTTGTAATGAGATTGCCTGCGGCAGTAACAGAATCCTTTGTGATAGTAGCGATATCGGAGCGACCAAAGACACCATCAACGCCCATATTTGCAAATACCGCTTTTGCCTTTGCAATCGTACCTTGGCTTGCGTTCAGCCGGTCAATCGCAACCTCAATCGCAATATTTTCGTCCTCAATCGTAACCTTGCTTGCAGTTGCCACTGTTCCATAATTTAGATTATAGAGCGTAACTTGAAAAGAACTGGCATCTGAATAGAATTTAGGCTCCAGTTCGTCACGGTAATTGTGAGCGGCGCGGTAGGTTTCCGTGATTTTCTTAAAGCCGCTGCCTTGCCGCTCCATATAGCCCAGCCGTCCGAAAATATCTGCAAGGACAGGGTTGCGGCGCGTGGAGGAAATGCTGGACAGATCACGCTCCTGTATCCGTGTGCCGTCTGCCATACCGCCGGGAGAATATATGGTAAGGCGGTCATCGTAAATGTCGATGTGGACTTCGCTGCCCAAAATCAGATAGTCACGATGGATCAGTGCATTGACAAGCGCCTCAAAAACGCTTCGTTCGCAGTAGTCGGGCATCTCAACACGGGAATCGGCGGTTTTCTTCCAGCGCGTTTTCATATTCCGCTTGACAAAGCTGACGCCCTCATTGAGCAGAATGATCAGGCTGCCGGAGAATTCCGCACTGTCAAGTGCATCTACCATGCCGCCGCTTTTATCAAGGCCGTTCCAGCGTGTGCAGAACAGGCGGGAATGTCGGATGGGAGAATCATCCGCAAGCAAAGCGCCTGCATTGGTCAGCTTGCCGTGTTCGTCCCGCATATCGAAGGAATCGAACAGCTTTTCTTCCATGCTGTTGCCCGTCCAAGCCTTATACCGTTCGCGTAGCTTGGAAAAAGCGTAATCCTTGAAATCATACTCGGAAATTAGCTCGTCATAGGTGCGGTGCATCCCTTTGAGAATCAGCTGATTCAGCGCATAGGACGGGGCGATCACGCTTTCATTGCCCATTCGGATATAGGCTTCCATGATACCGTCCGCTTTATAGTAATACGGCGTAGACCGTCCGGACGATACGGACAGGACAAGGATGTCCTTACCATTTTCTCGTTCAGGAGCAAGGACAAAACTCGGATAGGGCGTGATTCGCTCTTTGATCAGACGGCTGATCGTCTCCGCATCGGTCTGCGCATCTGACAAGCCTATCACGTTTCTGTCATCATCAATCCCGAAAAACAGCGTGCCGCCGATGCCGTTTGCAAAGGCACTGACGCTTTTGAGCCAGCTTTTCGGCTTCTTTACCTCCAGCGCGACCTTGAAATCACATTCGGTCGCTTCTGCGATCCAGCGGTCAATCATCATTCTCACCGTCCTGTCCCTTATTTTTTCCTCTGCTCTTATAGACATTATACTGATTCTTGCACCGGGGGCTGCAAAATGCGGAATTGGCCCGGCTGCCGAGGAACACCTTCTGGCAGTGCTTGCACAGCCGCAGAGGCTTCTCTCCATCCACCAGCAGGAAGCTGAACATCATCTGCACGCCCAACAACAGGGAGTGGAAGTCCCAATAGATGGTCGGCTTGTCCAGCAGCTCAATATGATAGCTGGGCGCAATGCCGCCGAAGGCAGCCATGCCCTTGCGGTATAGATTCCGGGTGTCCTCATCGATCAGGTCATAATCGTTATAATACAGAATGGAAGTGGTCAGCGTAAAGGCCCAGTCCTTGAACTGCTGTGCCACCCATTCATACGGTTCAGCGTACTCCCGCTGGAAGCTCATGGTTTTCGCCATGGGTTCATCTGCAAAGGTCATGGTCAGCGCCACCATCGTGCGGTCACCGGACACGCTCCAGCTGGACTCAATGCCCTTCTTGACCACATCCAGCTGGTCAAAGGGATAGAACAACGCCAGATAGTCCTCGGTTTCCATGGATTCTGCCTTGATGAAATGGTTTTTCGGCAGATACACCTTCTCATAGTCCATAAAGGACGGCGTGGTGGGCAGCGCCGTCATCAGACCCAGCAAACCGTAATGGGTCACAAACTCCAGAATAGCCTTCTGCACCTCGTCCTCCGGACTGCGGTTCATCATCAGCATTCCCACATTCAGCGCATCCAGCACGATTCCCGGCGCTTCCTTCAAGGGATTATAGATGTCGGGTTTGGCATTCTTCCCCGGCGTGATATACCGCTTTCCGTCTGCGGCAGTTTTCAGTTCATAGCGGTCATACCGCACCCAATGGGAACGGGACTGCTCAAAGAGATTCTTCATGGCACTGTTCCTCTCGACTCGTAATCCAACTATATATTAACTATATTACTATTGTATCAACCGTCCTTGGCTCCGTCAAGGATGGTTTTCTTTTTCCTCGGAGGCGTTTTGTTCTCCGGGCGAATTACCGCATTCTTGCCCATGGTTTGCAGCAGCTCTCCAAATACACGGAAAAACTCCTGTTCCCGCAGCGTCAGGCTGCCGCCCGCCTCCTGTTTTTCCTGCAAATGCTGGCAGAACGCTCTTTGCAGCTTCTTGTGGATGGTGGTGCGCAGCTTGCGGATGTTCCGGTCAGATTGCCCTCGCAGCACTGCCAGTTTGGTGGCGCTATATAGCCGCAGGGAGAGAAAATACAGCACTTCCTTGTGCTCCTCGCTGAGATCACGAATCATATCGGAGATGAATTTGTCCGCCGTCAGCTCGTGCATCTCATACGGGCAATCAAAGAGAATGTCAAGAAAGAAGCCGCTGCAAAGCTGCCGATATTCGGGATCATTCATCCAAAGCGGCACGATTCTCGGTTCTGGCACAGCCTGAAACTCCAACGGAACTTCCCCGCGCAGGTTTTCGTGGTCACGCTCCCGGCGTTCCCGATTTCTGTCCAGCTTGTTCCACTCGTCTACCACAGT
>NZ_JAJEPW010000023.1:0-46123 GCF_020687045.1 Brotocaccenecus cirricatena | reverse complement strand
CCCCCCCCCCCCCCCCCCCCCCCCCCCCCCCTGCCGGGGGTGTTCCTGTTCTGCGGCACCACGGCCCTGGCGGTGTTCTTCACCGCCGGCAGCTATCCCCGGGTGATGGCCTTTTTCCGGCGGCAGCTGGGGCACCGGCTGGACCGGGCCAGAGGGGTCAAGGCCAACCTGCTGTCCACCCTGGGGAAATGGTGCCGGGCCCAGGCGATTTTGCTGGGGGTCACCTTCTGCGAACTGCTGGCAGGGTTCCTGCTGATGGGCCAGCGGTATGCCCTGCTGCTGGCCGCCGTTACCGCGCTGGTGGACGCCCTGCCGGTGTTCGGCACCGGCACGGTGCTGCTGCCCTGGGCGGCGGTGTGTCTGCTGGCGGGGCAGGCCCCCCGGGCGGTGGCTCTGGCGGCCCTGTACGCGGTGATCTCCGCCGTGCGCAGCCTTCTGGAGCCCAAGGTCATGGCCGCCCAGGCGGGCCTGCCTCCCCTGGCGGCTCTGGCGGCCATGTACGCCGGGTTCCGGGCTTTGGGCGTGGCGGGGATGATCCTGCTGCCTATGGCGCTGCTGTTTGTCAAGCAGCTCCACGACGAGGGGTATGTGGGCCTGTGGAAATAGCCGCAAAAAGCGAAAAAAGCTGTTTTCTTGCCGGATGATCTGTGGTATAATGGGATGTTAGTGAAGATTTTCGGTAGGAGAGAACACAGACATGAACAAGCAACGCCGCGCCGACCTGCTGCTGGTGATGACCACCTTTTTCTGGGGTGCCAGCTATTACCTGACGGATATCTGCCTGGCAGATCTGCCGCCCATGACCCTGAACGCCTTCCGCTTTATTGTGGCGTTTCTGGTGCTGGGGCTGATCTTCTGGAAGCACGTGGTCCACATCAACCGCACCACCCTATGGTACAGCCTCATCGTGGGCCTGGCCCTGGCGGGGACCTATGTGGCCTATAACTACGGCATCACCCGCACCTCCCTGTCAAACGCCGCGTTCATCTGCGCCCTGCAGGTGATCTTCGCCCCGCTGCTGGGCTTTCTGTTCTTCCGGCAGCGGCCCGGCTGGAAGCTGGGGGCGGCGCTGGTGGTGTGCACGGTGGGCATGGCCCTGCTGACCCTGAACGGGGAGCTGCGGCCCGCCTCCGGGGACCTGATCTGCCTCATCACCCCCCTGTGCTACGCCGTGGACCTGCTGATCACGGAGAAGGCCGTCCGGGATCCCCGGGTGGACCCCCTGGGCCTGGGTGTGTGCCAGCTGGCGGTGGTGGGCATCGTGACCTTAGCCCTGGCCCTGGTGCTGGAGGAACCGGTGCATCTGCCCACCTCCGGCAGGACCTGGGCGGCGGCGCTGTTTCTGGGAATTTTCTGCTCCGGCGTTGCCTTTGTCATCCAGTCCGTGCAGCAGCAGTATACCACCGCCAGCCATGTGGGCCTGATCTTTACCCTGGAGCCGGTGTTTGCCTCCATGGTGGCCTTTGTCATGACCGGCGAGGTACTGTCTCTGCGGGGCTATATCGGCGCGGCCCTGATGCTGCTGAGCCTGTTTATTATGGAGGGCGACTGGTCCTTCCTGGGCCGCAAAAAGCGTGTATAAAGGAGAACATACCGTGGATAAACGATTGGAACGCATTCTGCCCCGGGTGCAGAAGCCTGCCCGCTATGTGGGCGGGGAATACAACGCCGTGAAGAAGGACCCGGCCCAGGTGGATACCCGGATTGCCTTCTGCTTCCCGGATACATACGAGATCGGCATGTCCAACCTGGGCATGCGGATTCTCTACGGCGTGATGAACAACATGGAGGGCGTGTGGTGCCAGCGGGTGTTCGCCCCCTGGGGCGACATGGAGGAGGAGATGCGCCGGGCGGGGATGCCCCTGTTCGCCCTGGAATCCGGCCAGCCCATCACGGACTTTGACATTGTGGCCTTTTCCGTGGGCTATGAGATGGCCTTTCCCGCCATCCTGAATATGCTGGACCTGGCGGGAATCCCCATCCACAGCGCCGACCGCACGGCCCTGACCCCCCTGGTCATCGCCGGAGGCACCGCCATGTACAACGCCGAGCCCATCGCCGACTTCATCGACCTGGTGAGCCTGGGCGAGGGGGAGGACATCACCGTGGAGCTGGTGGAGCTGCACCGCCGGGCCCGGCGGGAGGGCTGGACCAAGGAGGCGTTTCTTCGGGCCGCCGCCCAGCTGCCGGGCATCTACGTCCCCAGCCTGTACGACGTGACGTATCACGACGACGGCACCGTGGCCGCCATCACCCCCCGGGACGGGGCCCCGGCGGTGGTGACCAAGCGCATCGTCCGGGATATGGACAAAGCCTTTTTCCCCACCAAAACCATCGTCCCCTCCACGGAGATCGTCCAGGACCGGGTGATGCTGGAGCTGTTCCGGGGCTGCATCCGGGGCTGCCGGTTCTGTCAGGCGGGGTATGTGTACCGGCCCGTCCGCAACCGCAGCCGGGAGCTGTGCGCCCGATACGGCGTGGAGTCCTGCAACGACTCCGGCTATCAGGAGGTGACCCTGTCCAGCCTGTCCACCAGCGACTACCCGCCGCTGACGGAGCTGTGCGACCAGCTGGAGCCCTTCTGCCAGCAGCGGCACGTGAATCTGTCCCTGCCCAGTCTGCGGGCGGACAACTTCTCCATGAGCCTGATGGAGCGGCTGGCCAAGGGCCGCAAAAGCGGCCTGACCTTCGCCCCGGAGGCCGGGACCCAGCGGCTGCGGGACGTCATCAACAAAAACGTCACCCAGGAGGACCTGCTGGCCTCCTGCCGGACGGCCTTCGCCGGGGGCTACAGCGCCGTGAAGCTGTATTTCATGCTGGGCCTGCCCACGGAGACCGACGAGGACGTGCTGGGCATCGCCGATCTGGCGGCCCGGGTCATGCACACCTGGCGGGAAAGCGCCAGCAACAAGAACCGGGGCGTCCGCATCACCGTGTCCACCTCCTGGTTCGTGCCCAAGCCCCACACGGCCTTTCAGTGGGAGCCGCAGATCTCCAAGGAGGAATATGAGCGGCGGGTGACCCTGCTGCGGGAGGCCATCAAGACCAAAACCGTCACCTATAACTGGCACGATTCAGACACCAGCTTCCTGGAGGCCGTTCTGGCCCGGGGGGACCGGCGCATGGGGAAGGTCCTGGAGACCGCCTGGCGCAAGGGGGCCAAGCTGGACGCCTGGGAGGAGTATTTCTCCCTGGACCGCTGGCTGGAGGCCTTTGACCAGTGCGGGCTGGACCCCCATTTTTACGCCAACCGCACCCGGGAAAAGGACGAGCTGATGCCCTGGGCCATGATCTCCAGCGGCGTCACGGAGAGCTATCTCTGGCGGGAGCGGGAGCGGGCCTTTGCCGGGGTCACCACCCCGGACTGCCGCACCCACTGCAACGCCTGCGGCGCCAACCGGCTGGTAGGAGGGAAATGCGATGTCTAAGCTGCGACTGCTGTTTGTGAAGGAGGGCCCGGCGGCCTATATCTCCAATCTGGACCTGCTGCGGACGGTGCAGCGGGCCTTTCCCCGGACGGAGCTGGATATCAAACACTCCCAGGGCTTCCATCCCCACCCCATCATCTCCATCGTGCTGCCTCTGCCGGTGTGCCAGTCCAGCGACTGCGAGCTGCTGGACTTTGAGGTGACCCAGGACACCGACGGGGCGGGCCTGGCCGAAAAGCTCAACGGCGGCCTGCCGGAGGGGCTGCGGATCCTGGACTGCTATCCCGCCCTGCGGCCGGTGCGGGAGCTGGCCTATCTCCGGGCGGAGGTGGAGCTGGACTATGACCGGGGGGTGCCGGAGGGGGCCGTGCAGGCCCTGGAGGAGCTGTTCCACCGGCAGGAGCTGCTGATCGAGAAGCGCACCAAGCGCAAGCAGCTGGCCCAGGTGGACATCGCGCCCATGATCCGGGACATCGCCTTTGCCCAGGAGGAGAACCTGCTGCGTGTCTTTGTCACGGTGCAGGCCCAGAACCCGGGACTGAACCCCCAGCTGCTGGAAAAGGCCATCGCCCGGTATCTGCCGGAGCTGACGCCGGACTTTGTCCGGGTCCGCCGCCGCCAGCTGCTGGACGCCGACGGCCAGGTGTTCCGATAATTCCATCACCCGGAGGGAGGCCCCCTTCGGGTGATTTTCTTGCCCCGGCGGTGAAGGGGCCGGAGGGCGGCGTCCTATGTTTCGTATAAATGACGTTCCCGGTAACGGCGGATTCCTTGACGCTGGGGGCAGTTTGCGGTACAATAGGGCCAGAATGCGGTATTATGCCCCGGGATTTGGGGCGGTTATGATAACATATAGGGAGATCATTCCATGAACGTTTCCGAAAACACAGAGCTTTACCGGACCTATGGCGCGCATCCGGCTGGGGAGGGCTGGTCCTTCCGGGTCTATGCCCCCAGCGCCCGGGAGGCCGCCCTGGCCGGTGACTTCAACCACTGGCAGCCCGTTCCCATGGAGCGGCAGGGCAGCGACTGGGTCCTGACCGTTTCCGACGCCCGGCCCGGCGACTGCTATAAATACGTCATCACCGGGGCCGACGGCCAGGTCCGCTGGAAGGCGGACCCCTACGGCACCTATGCCCAGCTGCGGCCCGACACCGCCAGCCGCCTGTTCGACGTGTCCGGCTTCCACTGGCACGACGACGTGTGGCGGGAACGCCGCCGGGAGACGCCCCTGACCGAGGGGCCCCTGAACATCTATGAGGTCCACTGCGGCTCCTGGCAGCGGGGAGAGGACGGGGCGTTCCTGAACTATCGCCGGCTGGCGGACCGGCTGGCCCCCTATGTCCGCAGCATGGGCTACAACGCCGTGGAGCTGCTGCCGGTGACGGAGTATCCCCTGGACGACTCCTGGGGCTATCAGTGCGTGGGCTATTTCGCCCCCACCAGCCGCTACGGCGACCCCCACGACTTCATGTATCTGGTGGACCGGCTGCACCGGGCGGGGCTGGCGGTGATCCTGGACTGGGTCCCCGCCCACTTCTGCAAGGACGCCCACGGCCTCATCGACTTTGACGGCACCAGCCTGTATGAATACGGCGACCCCCTGAAGCGGGAGCACGAGAGCTGGGGCACCCGGGTCTTTGACTTCGGCAAGGACGACGTGCGGTCCTTCCTGCTGTCCTCCGCCCGGTGGTGGCTGGAGGAATACCACATCGACGGCCTGCGGGTGGACGCCGTGGCGTCCATGCTGTATCTGGACTATGGCCGGACCGAGTGGCGTCCCAACGTCCACGGCGGCCACGAAAATCTGGAGGCCATCTCGTTTTTGCAGGACCTGAACCGCCTGGCGGCGGCCATGGATCCCCCGGCCCTGACGGCGGCGGAGGAATCCACCGCCTGGCCTAAGGTCACCTGGCCCATTGAGGAGGGCGGCCTGGGCTTCGGCCTGAAGTGGAACATGGGATGGATGAACGACGTGTGCCACTATCTGAAGATGGACCCCTGGTTCCGCCAGTTCCACCACAAGGACGTGACCTTCTCCATGATGTACGCCTTCTCCGAGCGCTTCGTGCTGCCCCTGTCCCACGACGAGGTGGTGTATATGAAGGGCTCCCTCCGGGGCAAGATGCCCGGGGACGACTGGCGGCAGCTGGCAGGGGTCCGGGGCTTCACGGCCTATATGCTGGCCCACCCCGGCAAGAAGCTCACCTTTATGGGGGCGGAGCTGGGCCAGTGGCACGAGTGGGACTTCCTGGGCCAGCTGGACTGGTATCTGCTGGACCGGGACGACTGCAGCCGCACCCACGCCTGCATCCAGGCCCTGAACCGGTTTTATAAGAAGTCCCGTCCCCTGTGGGAAAACGACCGGGACTGGAATGGCTTTGAGTGGCTGGTGGCCGACGACAACCACAACAACGTCCTGGCCTTCCTGCGCCGGGACAACAAGGGCCATGAGCTGATCTGCGTGGTGAATTTCTCGCCGGAGGCCCACGAGGGATATCGCTTCGGCGTGCCCGGCAAGCTGTTTTATGAGGAAGTGTTCAACACCGACGACGCCGCCTGGGGCGGCTCCGGTGTGTGCAATACCGGACCCATCCCCGTGGAGGATATCCCGTCCCACGGGCGGGACAAGTCCATTGCCCTGCGGGTGCCGCCCCTGGGCGCGGTGTTTCTGCAGGGCCGGGTCCGGCGCAGAAGCAACAAGGCATAACCGACAGACTGGAGGGAACGAACAGACATGAAAAAAGAATGCGTGGCCATGCTGCTGGCCGGCGGACAGGGCAGCCGCCTGTATGTCCTCACCGGCGACATGGCAAAGCCTGCGGTGCCCTTTGGAGGAAAGTTCCGCATCATTGACTTTCCCCTGTCCAACTGCACCAATTCCGGCATCGACACCGTGGGCGTGCTGACCCAGTACCGCCCCCTGGAGCTCAACAGCTATATCGGCAGCGGCCAGCCCTGGGAGCTGGACCGGCTCAACGGCGGCGTGCATATTCTGCCGCCGTACCAGAGCGCCTCCGGCGCCTCCTGGTACAAGGGCACCGCCAACGCCATCTATCAGAACATCGGCTTTGTGGACCTGTACGACCCGGAGTATGTGGCGGTGCTGTCCGGGGACCACATCTATAAGATGGACTATTCCCGGATGCTCCAGCACCACAAGGACGCCGGGGCTGCCTGCACCATCTCCGTGATGGAGGTCCCCTGGTCTGAGGCCAGCCGCTTCGGCATCATGTCCGTGGACGAAAACGACCGGATCACCGCCTTCGCCGAAAAGCCCAAGGAGCCCCAGAGCAACCTGGCCTCCATGGGAATCTATATCTTCACCTGGCAGAAGCTGCGGGCCTATCTGCTGGCGGACGAGGCCGACCCCACCTCCGACAACGACTTCGGCAAGAACATCATCCCCGCCATGCTGGAGGCCGGAGAGGTCATGTCCGCCTATCGCTTCGAGGGCTACTGGAAGGACGTGGGCACCCTGGACTCCCTGTGGGACGCCAACATGGACATGCTGGCCCCGGGGTCGGGGCTGAACCTGCTGGACAAGAAGTGGCCCATCTATTGCCGGACCCCGTCCTGCCCGCCGGCCTTTCTGGGGCCCCACGCCGACGTGGGCAACAGCGCCGTGGCCAAGGGCTGCGGCATCCTGGGCGAGGTGAAAAACAGCGTGCTGAGCTATAACACCCAGGTGGGCCAGGGGGCCAGCGTGTGCTACTCCGTGGTCATGCCCGGGGCCGTCATTGAGGAGGGCGCGGTGGTGCAGTACGCCATCATCGGCGAGCGCTGCCGGGTGGGCCGGGGGGCCCAGGTGGGCACGCCGCCGGAAACCGCCAAAAATCCCGACGACTGGAGCATCGCCGTCCTGGGGCCGGACACCGTTATCGCCCCCGGCGAGGTGGTGCCTGCCAAGGCCCTGCTGGACCGTCATCACGGGGAGGTGGAAGCATGAACGGAATGCACGGCATCATATTTTCCTATGAAAAGAAAACCGGACTGCGGGAGCTCATCGAGCAGCGCATCCACGGCTCCATCCCCTTCGGCGGCAACTATCGGGTGGTGGACTTTATGCTCTCCAACATGGTCAATGCCGGCGTCCGGGACGTGGGCGTTATCATGCACGGCAAGTGCCAGAGTATGCTGGACCACCTGGGCACCGGCAAAAGCTGGGACCTGAGCCGCAACCACGGCGGCCTGACCCTGCTGCCGGCCTTCGCCTATGCCGAGCGGCGGGGCGACGCGGGCCGGTTCCGGGGCAAGGTGGAGGCCCTGGGCTGCGTCATGGACTATCTCAAGGACATCCGGCAGGACTATGTGGTGCTGACCGACAGCGACCTGGTGGTGAACCTGCCCCTGGACGACGTGCTGCGGGACCACATCGCCTCCGGCGCGGACATGACGGCGGTGTGCACCTCCCTGCCGGGGCCGGAAAGCGACACCTATTTTCAGCTGGATAATTCCGGGCGCATTGTGGACGTGGCCCACGACGTGTTCACCCCTGAGGGCTTCCGCTGCCTGAACATCTTCGTGCTGCGCCGGGACCTGCTGATCCAGCTGGTCACCGACTGCATGGCGCACAACCAGTACAGCTTCCGCCACAATATTCTCCAGGACAGGAAGGATGCCCTTCATTTCCGGGCCTATGTCTGGGACGGCTACGCCGCCCGCATCGACACCATCGAGTCCTACTACCGCCGCAGCATGGAGCTGCTGCGGCCGGAGATCCGCATGGAGCTGTTCGCTCCCCAGCGGCCCATCTTCGCCAAGGAAAACGACTCCCCCTCGTCCTATATGGACGGGTCCTGCGTCAACTCCCTTATCGCCGACGGCTGCGACATCCAGGGCACGGTGAAAAACTGCATCCTGTTCCGGGGCGTCCGCATCGAGCCGGGGGCCGACGTGGAGGGCTGCATCCTCTTTAAGGGCACCGTGGTCCGCCGGGGCGCCGTCCTGCGGGGCGTTATCACCGACAAATACGTCACCGTGCAGGAGGGGCGCACCCTGATGGGCCACGAGAACTATCCCCTGGTGGTGGCCCGGGGCGTCACGATCTGAAATATGACACACGTTCATCCGGAGGTGACCATATGAATATTCTGTATATCACCAGCGAGGCGGCCCCGTTCTGCAAAACCGGGGGCCTTGCGGACGTGCTGGGCAGTCTGCCCCCGGCGGTGGCGGCGGAGGGCGACCATACCGCCGTGCTGCTGCCGCTGTACAGCCAGATCGCCCAGCGCTGGCGGGAGAAGATGAACTTCCGCTGCTATATCTATGTGGACCTGGGCTGGCGGCATGAATACTGCGGCCTGTTCTCCCTGGAATACCGGGGCGTCACCTGGTATTTCGCGGACAACGAGCGGTATTTCCGCCGCCGGGGCCTGTACGGCGATATGGACGACGGGGAGCGCTTCGCCTTCTTCTCCAAGGCGGCGGTGGCCCTGCTGCCCCACCTGGCGGAGTATCCCAACGTGGTCCACTGCAACGACTGGCAGACGGCCCTGGTGCCGGTGTACCTGCGGGACGCCGGAAACGACCTGCCGGTGGTGTTCACCATCCACAACGTGGAGTATCAGGGCAAGTACGGCCCCGAGACCGTGGAGGACCTGTTCGGCCTGAACCGGGGCTGGTACGACGGCGGCATCCTGCGGATGGACGGGTGCGTGAACCTGATGAAGGGGGCTATGCTCACCGCCAACGCCGTTACCACCGTCAGCCCCACCTACGCCGCCCAGCTCCATGACCCGGCCTATGCCTGCGGCCTGGAGCAGGTGGTGCACCTGATCGACTATAAGCTCTCCGGCGTGCTCAACGGTCTGGACATTGAGAGCTATGACCCCGCCCACGACGGCTCCCTGCCCCGGACCTTCGACCCCGACCATATGGAGGGCAAGGCCGTGTGCAAGGCGGAGCTGCAGCGGCAGCTGGGCCTTGCCCAGGAGCCGGACACCCCGCTGATGGCCATCGTCAGCCGCCTGGTGGGCCACAAGGGTATGGACCTGGTGTGCCAGGGTCTGGAGGGCCTTATGGCCGCCGGCTGCCAGCTGGTGGTGCTGGGCCAGGGGGAGTCCCAGTTTGAGGACGCCTTCCGCTGGGCCCAGAACCGGTGGCCCGGCCGGGTATCGGCCCAGATCACCTATTCCGACAATCTGTCCCGCCGGATCTACGGCGCGGCGGACCTGTTCCTGATGCCCTCCCGCAGCGAGCCCTGCGGCCTGAGCCAGCTGATCGCCATGCGCTATGGCGCGGTGCCCATTGTCCGCCAGACCGGCGGCCTCAACGACACCGTCCGCTCCTGCCAGGTGGGCCAGCCCGACGGCAACGGCTATGTGTTCTCCGGCTGCACCGCCCATGACCTGTGCCAGACGGTGGGGCAGGCGGTGGGCCTGTACCGGGGGGACCGGATGGGCTTTGACACCGTCCGCCGCCGGGGCATGACCGAGGACTTCAGCTGGAACCGCAGCGCCGGGGCCTACCGGCGCATTTACCAAGATCTATCACGGAGGAACCACTAAATGACTTATACCAAAGACGCCCTGAAGGAGGCCATCCAGCAGAAGCTGCGCCTGAACTATGGCTGCACGGAAAAGCAGGCCACCGACGGGGAGATCATGAAGGCCTGCGCCCTGGCCCTGCGGGACATTATGGCCGTGCGCAGCGTGGACACCCAGGAGAAAACCCAGGAGCAGCAGGAAAAGCGGGTGCACTATATGTCCCTGGAGTTCCTGATGGGCCGCAGCCTGATGAAAAACGCCTATAACCTGGGGATTCTGCCCCAGCTGACCCAGGCGGTGGAGGAGCTGGGCTTCTCCGCCCCGGATATCTTCGACATGGAGCCGGACGCGGGCCTTGGCAACGGCGGCCTGGGCCGCCTGGCCGCCTGCTATCTGGACAGCATGACCACCCTGGACATTCCCGCCACCGGCTACTCCATCTGCTATGAGCTGGGCATTTTCAAGCAGAAGATCGTGGACGGTCAGCAGGTGGAGCTGCCCGACGACTGGCTGAACCTGGGGGACGCGTGGCTGATGCCCAAGCCCCAGGAGGCCGAGGAAATTCACTTCGGCGGCCGGGTCCGCACCCGGTGGGACAACGGCCACCTGATGGTGGTCCACGAGGACTATACCCGGGTGCTGGCCATCCCCTGCGATATGCTGGTGGCGGGCTACAACACCGACCATGTGAACACCCTGCGCCTGTGGGACGCCAAGAGCCCCAAGCCCATTGATATGCAGTTGTTCAGCCAGGGGCAGTACCTGAAGGCCAACGAGGAGCGGGCCATGGCCGACTCCATCAGCACCATCCTCTATCCCGAGGACAACCACTACGAGGGCAAGTCCCTGCGGCTGAAGCAGCAGTACTTCTTCGTGTCGGCCACCCTGCAGTCCATCACCCGCCAGCACATCCAGACCTACGGCACCCTGAAGAACTTCCACGAGAAGAACGTCATCCAGATCAACGACACCCACCCCGCCCTGGTGATCCCGGAGCTGATGCGCATCCTCATCGACGACGCGGGCCTGAGCTGGGACGAGGCCTGGGACATCACCCGCCACTCCGTGGCCTATACCAACCACACCGTGCTGGCCGAGGCACTGGAGAGCTGGCCCCAGCAGCTGTTTGAGACCCTGCTGCCCCGCATCTGGCAGATCATGCAGGAGATCGCGCGGCGCTGGCAGCAGAAGGTGGACGATTTCTATCACGACCCCAAAAAGACGGAGAAAATGGCGGTCATCTGGGACGGCGTGGTGCACATGGCCAACCTCTGCATCGCCGGGGGCATGGCCGTCAACGGCGTGTCTGCCCTGCACTCCGACATTCTGCGGCGGGACGTGTTCCGGGACGCCTGCGGCATGGAGCCGGACAAGTTCAGAAACGTCACCAACGGCGTGGACCACCGCCGCTGGATCAGCCAGATCAACCCCGGCCTGGACGGCCTGATCCGGGACTGCATCGGCGACGGGTATCTCACCCACGCCGGGTGCCTGTCGGACCTGGACCGCTTCGCCGGTGACGCGGCGGTGCTCTCCCGGCTGGAGCAGATCAAGGGGGACAACAAGCAGGCCTTTGCCCGCTGGGCCAAGCGCCAGCAGGGGGTCACCCTGAACACCGACGCCATCTTCAACGTCCAGGTCAAGCGCCTGCACGAGTATAAGCGGCAGCTGCTGAACGTGCTGCACATCATCAGCCTGTATCAACAGCTCCAGGACGATCCCAACATGGACTTCCGGCCCCAGACCTTCCTGTTCGGGGCCAAGGCCGCCCCGGGCTACGCCGTGGCCAAGCGCATTATCCGCCTTATCAACTCCCTGGCCGACCAGATCAACAGTGACCCCATCTGCCGGGATAAGCTCCAGGTGGTGTTCCTGGAGAATTACCGGGTGTCCATGGCGGAGATGCTGATGCCCGCCAGCGAGGTCAGCCAGCAGATCTCCACCGCCGGCAAGGAGGCCAGCGGCACCGGCAACATGAAGTTCATGATGAACGGCGCCCTGACCCTAGGCACCCTGGACGGCGCCAACGTGGAGATGCACCAGGTGCTGGGCGACGAGAATATGTTCCTCTTTGGCCTCACCGCCGACGAGGCCGCCCGCCTGCGCCAGAGCTATGACCCCTATCTGCTGTATACCCGGGATCCGGTGCTGCACCGGGTGCTGGACCAGCTGAAAACCGGCTTCCGGGACGGCGTCAGCTATGAGGACCTGTATCAGCGTCTGCTGTACGGCGCGGACTGCCCGGCGGACCAGTATCTGCTGCTGGCGGACTTTGCGTCCTACTGCGCCGCCTCTCACCGGGTGGTGGATACCTATGCCGACCGGGAGAAGTGGAACCGCATGAGCCTGCACAATATTGCCCGCAGCGGCATTTTCTCCGCCGATCGCTCCATCGCCGACTATGCCGACACCATCTGGCACGTCCCCTATAAAAAGTAACCCCCGCCCTCCCCTGCCCGGGTCCTGCGCCCGGGCGGGGGAGGCATTTTTGCCAAAAGGGGTTGACAGACGGAAGAATTTGTTTTACTCTATATTTGAATAAAATATGCTCCGGTAGGTAAGGCTACCGCGAGGGATACGGACTGCTGCCGCAGAGTGGTGGAGACACCATGAGAGGGTTTGAACAGGCGATATCGAAGCCAAGGTATCATCTAACGCAGTTTCACCGCCCCGCGATGCTAAAGCTTGTTACGGTGGCCAGGTCACGCATCCCGCGCGGCCCCTCTGCGCATCCACAATGGGCTTTCTGCCGTTGTGGATTTTTTGCTATGTATATACAGGAAAGGAGGAACCGGTCATGTTCGATCACCAGGAAGAATTGGACCAATATCTGAAAAATATTGAGGCGCTTATCAAAAATAAGCAGTACGCCCGATTGCGGGACCTGTTCCTGCCTATGGAGCCTGCGGATATCGCCCTGCTGCTGGAGGAGGCCGGCGAGGAGGAGATGCCTCTGCTGTACCGGCTGCTGCCCAAGGAGCTGGCGGCGGAGGTGTTCGTGGAGCTGGAATCCGACAGCCAGGAGATGCTCATCAACGGTTTTTCCAACACCGAGCTGAAGGAGGTGCTGGACGAGCTGTATCTGGACGATGCCGTGGACATCGTGGAGGAAATGCCCGCCAGCGTGGTGATCCGCATTCTGGACAAGGCCACACCGGAGATGCGCAAGTCCATCAACGAAATTCTCCAGTACCCCGAGGACTCCGCCGGGTCCATTATGAACATGGAGTTCCTGTCCCTGAAAAAGGACATGACGGTGGAGGACGCCTTCAAGCGCATCCGCCGTATCGGCGGCGAGCTGGAGACCATCAACATCCTGTATGTCACCGACCCCACCCGTCATCTGCTGGGGGTGCTGTCCGTCCGGGATCTGCTGCTGGCGGAGGAGGACGACCTGATCCAGGACATCATGGACCCCAACGTGGTGTCCGTGAACACCATGGACGACAAGGAGGACGCGGCCCAGGCCCTGAGCAAATACGACTTCCTGGCCATGCCCGTGGTGGACAAGGAGCAGCGCCTGGTGGGCATCGTCACCGTGGACGACGCCATGGACGTTATCGAGGAGGAGACCACGGAGGACTTCGAGAAGATGGCCGCCATGCTGCCGTCGGACAAGCCCTATCTGAAGTCCGGCATTTTCGCCACCTGGCGGGCCCGCCTGCCCTGGCTGATGGTGCTGATGCTGTCAGCCACCTTCACGGGGATGATCCTGAACCACTATGAAAGCGCCCTGGCCGCGTGCCTGGTGCTCAACTCGTATATCCCCATGCTCTCCGGCACCGGCGGCAACTCCGGCACCCAGGCCTCCGTGGCGGTGATTCGCGCTCTGAGTCTGGACGAGGTGGACTTTTCCGACATTTTCCAGGTGCTGTGGAAGGAGCTGCGGGTGTCGCTGCTGTGCGGCGTGTGCCTGGCCGGGGCCAACTTCGTGAAAATGCAGCTGGTGGACCGGCTGCTGCTGGGCAACGCCGCCGTGACGCCCACGGTGTGCCTGGTGGTATGCCTGACCATCCTGTTTGTGGTGGTGTTTGCCAAGTGCGTGGGCTGCTCCCTGCCCATCCTGGCCGAGAAGATCGGCCTGGACCCGGCGGTGATGGCCAGCCCCTTCATCTCCACCATCGTGGACGCCACCAGCCTGCTGATCTATTTCCGCTTCGCCTCCTGGTTCCTGCTGTAGCTGCATATAGAAAAAGACGCCGGAGTCCGGCGTCTTTTTATTTACAGCTCTCCGGCCTTATACAGCTGGGATTCGCGGCGGTAACCGGCGGCGGCTGCGGCGTTGGATGCGACCTCCTCCGGCGTCAGGGGGCGGCGGACCTTGCCGGGAGCGCCCATGACCATGGAACCATCGGGGATCACAGCCCCCTGGGTCACCAAGGCCCCGGCAGCGATGATGCAGTCCCGGCCCACCACGGCTCCGTTGAGGACGATGGCCCCCATGCCCACCAGGGTGTTGTCCCCGATGGTGCAGCCATGGAGAATGGCGGCGTGGCCCACGGTGCAGTCCCGGCCCACGGAGGTAGGAAAGCCGGGGTCCGCGTGGAGGACGCAGTTGTCCTGGATATTGCTGCCGGGGCCCACAGTGATGGGGTCCGTCTCCGCCCGGAGCACCGCTCCGAAGTAGATCCCAGCCCCCTCCCCGATGGTGACATTGCCCCGGACGGTGGCGTTGTCCGCCACAAAGGCGGTTTCATGAATCACAGGCTTCATGGGTTTTCTCTCCTTAATGGAACAGCCAGCGGGCCACAAGAATCACAACGCAGGCCCCGCCCACGCCGATGAGGATGGCTCCCACAGAGCCGGTGGCGGCGATGCCGATGGTGCCCGCCAGCCAATTGCCCACGGCGGAGCCCACCACGCCCAGGATCAGGTTGCGCAGCAGGCCGCCGCGGCTGCCCATGAGCTTGGAGGCGATCCAGCCGATGAGAGCGCCTAAAATCAGGGAATAGATCATTGCTTTGTCTCTCTTTCTACCCGCAGGGGGTCCACAATATGCACGTTCAGGTGGTTATAGGGCATCTCCACGGACTTTTCGTCAAAGGCCGCCTTGATGTTCTCCAGCAGGGCGTAATAGGCCGTCCAGTAGTCGGCGGTCTTGGCCCAGCTGCGGACGATGTACTCGATGCCGCTTTCGCCGTAGGCATTGACGTATACCTCCGGGCCGGGGCTCTCCAGCAGGCCCGGGGTCCGGGCCACGGCGTCCAGCAGGGCCTGGCGCACGGTCTGCACCGGCGCGTCATAGGACGCGCTGACGCTGTGCTGGATGCGGCGGGTGCCCAGGGTGGTGTAGTTGGTGATCTTTCCGGCGGAAAGGCTGCTGTTGGGGGCGGCGATCCGCAGGCCGTCCGGCGTGTCCAGATAGGTATAGGTCAGGGTCAGCTCCTTGACGGTGCCTGCGCCGCAGGGGGTGTCCACATAGTCGCCTACGGCGAAGGGCTTGGTCACCAGCAGCACCAGACCTCCGGCCACATTGGCCAGGACGTTCTGCACCGCCAGGGATACCGCCAGGGACAGCACCGACAATAGCGCCACCAGGGACGTGACGGGAATGCCCAGCTGGTCGGCGGTAATGAGCACCGTTACCACCCACAGCACCAGCTGCACGGTCCGCACCAGGTATTTCTGCACCCGGGCGTCCATATGGGTCTGGGCCAGCACCCGGCGCAGCAAAGCGGTGAGCAGCCGCACCGCCACCAGGCAGATCACCAGCGTCAGCAGTGCCCCCAGCAGCGTCCCCAGGGAGATATTCCCCAGGTGCAGGGCCGACAGGTCCAACTTCTGATCCAATGGGTTTTCCACAGGCGGCACCTCCTTTTCGTGGCACCTATTATACTCCCGGGCGGCGGATTTTGTCAATTCGTCAAAAAAAGACTTACCCTTTTGGAGAAAAAGTGGTATAATATGGTAAAGAACGAAAGAGAGGATGAACGGCATGTTTGCAGCGGGCGAAATGGTGGTCTATGGCGGCGAGGGCGTCTGCCGGGTGGAGGGCGTTGGGACGCCGTCTTTGCCGGGAATGGACAAGACCCGGCTGTACTATACCCTTGCGCCGCTGTACCGATCCGGCCAGGTGATGACCCCGGTGGACACCCGGGTGCTGATGCGCCCCCTGCTGACGGGGCAGGAGGTGCAGGAGCTCATCGCGCAGCTGGACCAGCTGCCGGAGGAGCAGGCCGAAAGCCACAACACCCGGGCCATCAAGGACCTGTATCACCAGGTGGTGGCCTCCTATGACTGCAAACGGCTGGCGGGCCTCATCAAGGGGGTGTGCCGCCGGCGCAGCTGGGCCATTCACCACGGGCGGAAGGTCAGCCAGATGGACGAGCGCTATCTCAGGCGGGCGGAGGACGCCCTGTACGGCGAGCTGGGGGCGGTGCTGGGCCTTCCCCGGGAGGACGTCCCGGCCTATATCCGCCAGACCTGGCCCAAGTGGCCGCTGTTTTGAATTATCCCAAAAGGGCTTCGTCCCTTTTGGGATAAAAGGCTTGCAGACTGAGAAGATTTTTCGCCCAGGCACACGCCCCGGGCGAAAATGGATTGCATTTGATTTGCCGCCTGCGGGCGGCAAATTCTGCGAGACTATTCGTCGATAAAAACCATAAGGCGGAGAACCGGAAGCCGGTTCTCCGCCTGAATGGCAGGAAGATTGATGAAAAAAGCTTTTTGTCTCTTGCAAGTATAGGATACCCAAGGGATGTTACAAAAGTTCATGCATAAATATTAAAAAAGTATTAAACATTTTTTCATGCAAAAAAAGCCCGGCAGAGCGATGCTCTGCCGGGCTTTATCAGCTATGCGCCGATGGGGACGTCAATCAGTCGTTGTTGATGGCGATGACGACGCCGGAACCCACGGTACGGCCACCCTCACGGATAGCGAAACGCAGACCGTTCTCGATGGCGATGGGGGTGATCAGCTCCACGTTCATGTCGACGTTATCGCCGGGCATGCACATCTCGGTGCCCTCGGGCAGGGTGATGATGCCGGTAACGTCGGTGGTACGGAAGTAGAACTGGGGACGATAGTTGTTGAAGAAGGGGGTGTGACGGCCGCCCTCGTCCTTGGTCAGAACGTACACCTGGCCAACGAACTTGGTGTGGGGGTGAATGGAACCGGGCTTGGACAGAACCTGGCCGCGCTCGATCTCGGTCTTGGCAACGCCGCGCAGCAGGGCGCCGATGTTGTCGCCGGCCTCAGCGTAGTCCAGCAGCTTGTGGAACATTTCGATACCGGTGACGACGGTCTCGCGCTTCTCGTCGGACAGACCAACGATCTCAACCTTCTCGTTGAGCTTCAGCTGACCACGCTCCACACGGCCGGTAGCAACGGTACCACGGCCGGAGATGGTGAACACGTCCTCGACGGGCATCAGGAAGGGCATATCCTCCTTGCGGTCGGGGGTGGGGATCCACTCGTCAACGGCGTCCATCAGCTCCTTGATGCAGGCATACTCGGGAGCGTTGGGATCGGTGGACTCGGAAACCAGGGCGTTCAGGGCGGAACCGCGGATGATGGGGGTGTCGTCGCCAGGGAAGCCATAGAAGTCCAGCAGCTCGCGGACTTCCATCTCCACCAGCTCCAGCAGCTCCTCGTCGTCCACCTGGTCGCACTTGTTCAGGAACACCAGCACGGAGGGCACGTTCACCTGACGGGCCAGCAGCAGGTGCTCGCGGGTCTGGGCCATGGGGCCGTCGGAGGCGGCGATGACCAGGATAGCGCCGTCCATCTGGGCAGCACCGGTGATCATGTTCTTGATATAGTCGGCGTGGCCCGGGCAGTCCACGTGAGCATAGTGACGCTTGGCGGTCTCATACTCAACGTGAGCGGTGTTGATGGTGATACCACGCTCGCGCTCCTCGGGAGCCTTGTCGATGGAAGAGTAGTCGGTGTACTCAGCGCCGCCCTGCATCGCCAGGTACTTGGTGATGGCAGCGGTCAGAGTGGTCTTACCATGGTCGATGTGACCGATGGTGCCGATGTTAACATGGGGCTTCGTTCTCTCAAATTTCTGCTTAGCCATTTGAAAAAATCCTCCTTAACAAATTTGCATCATGGTTTTCTTGCAATGTCTTGTACTAACACTGCTATTTTACAGTATTCGATAGGGAAAAGCAATCGTTTTTTGACGATTTAGAAATTTTCCCGTCCGGTACGCTTGTTGATGAGCTTCTCCTGCAGGCCCTTGGGCAGCTCGATATAGTGGCTGGGCTCCATGGTGTACTGACCACGGCCCTGGGTGCGGGAGCGCAGATCGGTGGCGTAGCCGAACATTTCCGCCAGAGGAACAAAGGCGTCGATCTGCTGGGCGCCGGCGCGCATCTCGTAGCCCTGGATCTGGCCGCGGCGGGCGCTGATATCGCCGATGACGTCGCCCATATATTCCTCGGGGACGATGACGGAGACCTTCATGATGGGCTCCAGCAGCGTGGGATCGGCCTTGCGCATGGCCTCCTTGAAGGCCATGGAGCCGGCGATCTTGAACGCCATCTCGGAGGAGTCCACCTCGTGATAGGAGCCGTCGTACAGGGTGACCTTCACGTCCACCACGGGGTAACCGGCCACGGTGCCGGAGAGCATTGCGCCCTGGATACCGGCGTCGATGGCGGGGATATACTCCTTGGGGACAGCGCCGCCCACCACTTTGTTGATGAACTCGTAGCCCTTGCCGGACTCGTTGGGCTCCACATGGATCTTCACGTGACCATACTGGCCCTTACCGCCGGACTGGCGGGCATACTTGGTATCCTGGTCCACTGCCTTGCGGATGGTCTCCTTGTAGGCCACCTGGGGCGCGCCCACGTTGGCCTCCACCTTGAACTCCCGCAGCAGGCGGTCCACGATGATCTCCAGATGCAGCTCGCCCATACCGGCGATGATGGTCTGACCCGTCTCCTCGTCGGTGTAGGTGCGGAAGGTGGGGTCCTCCTCGGCAAGCTTCGCCAGGGCGATGGCCATCTTCTCCTGGCCGGCCTTGGTCTTGGGCTCGATGGCCACGCGGATCACGGGCTCGGGGAACTCCATGGACTCCAGCACAATGGGGTGCTTCTCATCACAGAGGGTGTCGCCGGTGGTGGTGTTCTTCAGGCCCACCACGGCGGCGATATCGCCGGAATAGACCGTTTCCAGGTCCTCCCGGTGGTTGGCGTGCATCTGCAGCAGACGGCCCACGCGCTCGCGCTTGCCCTTGGTGGCATTGAGCACGGCGGAGCCGGTGTTCAGCGTGCCGGAATACACGCGGAAGAAGCTCAGACGGCCCACATAGGGGTCGGTCATGATCTTGAAGGCCAGAGCGGAGAACGGCTCGTCATCGGAAGCGTGACGGTCCTCCTCCTCATCAGTCTTGGGGTTGGTGCCAACGATGGCGGGAATATCGGTGGGGGCGGGCATATAGTCCACAATGGCGTCCAGCAGCTTCTGAACACCCTTGTTCCGGTAGGAGGAGCCGCAGGTGACCGGCACCATCTCCACGGCCACGGTGGCCTTGCGGATGGCGGCGCGGATCTTGTCGGTGGGGATCTCCTGACCCTCCAGATACATCTCCATGATCTCGTCGTCGAACATGGAAACGGCATCCAGCAGCTTTTCCCGGTACTCGTTGGCCAGGTCCATCATATCGGCGGGGATGGGCTCCACGCGCATATCCTTGCCCAGCTGATCGTAATAGATATCAGCGTCCATCTCCACCAGGTCGATGATGCCCTTGAAGGACTCCTCTTTCCCGATGGGAAGCTGGATGGGCACGGCGTTGCACTTGAGGCGGTCGTGGATCATGTCCAGCACGTGATAGAAATCCGCGCCCAGCATGTCCATTTTGTTGACATACACCATCCGGGGCACATGATAGTGGTCGGCCTGACGCCACACGGTTTCGGACTGGGGCTCAACGCCGCCCTTGGCGCACATCACGGTGACAGAGCCGTCCAGCACACGCAGAGAACGCTCCACCTCCACAGTGAAGTCCACGTGACCCGGGGTGTCGATGATGTTGATACGCGTCTGGGGGAACTGGTCCTTGGAGCCCTTCCAGTAACAGGTGGTAGCGGCGGAGGTGATGGTGATGCCACGCTCCTGCTCCTGTTCCATCCAGTCCATGGTAGCGGTTCCCTCGTGCGTCTCGCCGATCTTGTAGTTGACGCCCGTGTAGTACAGAATACGCTCGGTCGTGGTGGTCTTGCCTGCATCAATGTGGGCCATGATGCCGATATTTCTCGTATTTTCCAGTGTAACCTTTCTCGGCATAACGTTCTCCTTTTAATCAGTTTGCGGGGATTACCAGCGGAAGTGGGCGAAGGCCTTGTTGGATTCGGCCATCTTGTGGGTATCCTCGCGCTTCTTCACGGCGCTGCCGGTGTTGTTGGCGGCGTCCATGATCTCGCCTGCCAGGCGCTCGGCCATGGTGCGCTCACTGCGGGCGCGGGAATAGTTGGTCAGCCAGCGCAGACCCAGGGTCTGACGGCGGGCAGGACGAACCTCCATGGGGACCTGATAGGTGGCGCCGCCGACACGGCGGGCCTTGACTTCCAGGCTGGGCATGATGTTTTCCATGGCCTGGGTGAACACTTCCAGAGGCTCCTTCTCGGTCTTTTCCTTGATCAGATCAAAGGCGCCGTAGACAACCTTCTGGGCAACGCCCTTCTTACCGTCCAACATGATGCTGTTGACGAGCTTCGTCACCAGCACGGAGTTGTACATAGGATCGGGCAAAATTTCTCTCTTGGGAACATTACCTCTTCTGGGCACTATGCTTCCCTCCTTCATAAAAATATGATTTCATAGGTACTCAACAGCCGGAGAGGCTGTTGTACGGCCTGCCAAAGAGGTACATACGATATATATAAACCTTTTCGGCAAAGCTCATTTCATGCGGGGATTACTTGCTCTTGGGACGCTTGGCGCCGTACTTGGAGCGCGCCTGCATACGGCCCTGAACGCCCTGGGTATCCAGAGTGCCGCGGATGATGTGGTAACGAACACCGGGCAGATCCTTGACACGGCCGCCGCGGATCATGACCACAGAGTGCTCCTGCAGAGAATGACCGACACCGGGGATGTAGGCGGTGACCTCGTAGCCGTTGGTCAGGCGGACACGGGCGATCTTACGCAGAGCGGAGTTAGGCTTCTTGGGGGTGGCAGTTCTCACTGCGGTGCAGACGCCGCGCTTCTGAGGGGAGGACAGATCGGTCTCCTTGTTCTTCAGCGTATTCAGGCCCTTCTGCATAGCGGGGGAATTGGACTTGTAGGTAGCCTGTTTCCGGCCCTGCTTGACCAGCTGATTGAAAGTAGGCATGCAATGAACTCCTTTCTAAAGATTTGTGGGATGACTCCCTATATTTTCCACGGAACAAAGAATTTTATTCCGTTGGAAGCGGTTTTTCCTTTGCCAGCAGCGCCGCGGCGGCGGTGCCCACGTCGATGCCGCAGGCCCGGCCCAGCTGGGCCATGGTGTGCGCCCCGGACACGGGAACGCCCCGTTCCCGGCAGCGGCCCTCCAGCGGCCGGATCAGCCGGGGATCGGCGTCGCAGGCCAGAAACACCCAGCCTGCCCGGCCGGCGCTTACTGCCCGCTGCACCTGTTTCAGGCCCACCACCTTGTCTTTGGATGACAGCTCTTCCAGCACGTGGGAACCTCCTCGGCACAGTGTGTCTGCCGCATGGCAAAATTCGCGGAATCCATATCCGCGCAGTTTGAAATTATAGCACAGTCCCCCGGGATACGTCAAGAGGAATCCGGGTAAAACTTTTCATTTTCCTTTGTGCATTCGTCCATACTTTGTGCACATATCAGCAAAATTTGTGTCAAATCTGTAAATAAAGCTGGAAACCGGTACGGGGGTATGATAGAATAGAAGCACCTGTGGGGCGGAAGCTCCGGGAGAAATTAAAGGAGGTAATAGCTTGATGAAAACACCTGTTCGCACCAGACTTCTGTCTGCGCTGCTGTCACTGGTCATGCTGGTTTCCCTGCTGCCGGTGTCGGTATTCGCGGCAGAGCCTGCGTCCGGGACCTGGGAAAAGGTCACCGAGGCACAGGAGGACTGGTCCGGTCAATACCTGATCGTCTATGAAAAGGGCAGCCTGATCATGGACGGCTCCCTGTCCGCCCTGGACAAGGAGGGCAACAAGGTGGACGTGACCATCACCGACGGCAAGATCGTTGGTGATTACGCCAAGTACGCGTTCACCATCGCGCCCATGACCGGCGGCTGGTCCATTCAGTCCGCCAGCGGAAAGTACATTTCCGGCAAGTCCGGCAGCAACAAGATCATCACCGGCTCCACTCCGGAGCTGAATACCATCACCTTCGCTGATGGCAATGTGAAGATCGCCAGCAACAACACCACGCTGCAGTATAACGCAGCCGCCACCAACGGCACCCGGTTCCGCTATTATAAGAGCGAGAATCAGCAGCCCGTGGCCCTGTATAAGCTCAGCACCGCCCCCGCCCGCCAGAGCGGCATCGTCACCGATCTGACCACCCTGCAGAACGGCGACAAGGTGGTGGTGTTCAACCCCGCCAACAAGAAGGCTCTGTCCTCCGTGTACAACGGCTTCTATAACACGGGCGTGGATGTGGAGCTGACCGGGGGCAAGCTCACCGGCTACACGGATGCAGAGCTGTGGACCGTGAACCGCACCGAGAGCGGCGCCTATACCTTCTCCACCGCCGAGGGCAAGAAGCTGTCCATGGACACCAGCTACAGCAGCACTCCCCTGGACAAGGCCAATGTGGATTGGGAGCTCAGCGCTGCCGCCACGGCGGACTGCTTCTACATCAAGAACGTGGGCCGCAGCAGCTATCTGGAGTGGTATGCCGAAAAGAACAACTGGAGTGCCTTCGGCACCATCGGCAGCAACGAGGCTCTGTTTGCCCAGCAGCTCTATCTGGTAGGCGACGAGATGGACCAGCCCGCCGGCAGCCTGCCCCAGGAGGGTGCGCAGGTGGTGCTGTTCAACCAGAATGCCCAGGGCGTCCTGGCCCAGCAGAATGACAACACCGACAGCCCCGCCATCAATAGTGTCTCCGCCCAGATCACGGACGGCAAGGCCATCCCCGAAAACGGCGGCGTGGTGTTCACCGTGGAGCGCAGCGGCGAGTATTACCGCTTCCGCAACGAAACCTACGGCTATCTGTGCTCCAACGGCACCGGCAACAACGCCTTCTATTCCCAGACCGCCAGCGACGACGCCGACTGGACCGTGGAGCCCTGCAGCGGCGGCGTGGGCGGCTATCAGCTGGAAAGCCGCACCGCCAAGTTCAACGGCCGGTACAGCCAGTATCTGGAGTATTACAGCGACAGCTATAAGACCTACAGCATGTACAACGTCACCGACTACACCATCTACTCCTTCTTCTTCTATGGTGTGGCCGACAGCGTGAAGCTGGACGGCGGCGTGGTCAACGATCCCGCCGTGGTGTTCACCTCCGCCGACACCGTGAAGGCCGGTCAGGACTATACCCTGACCTTCACCGTCAATGATGTCAAGGCCGTTTCCAAGCTGGAGATCCTGGTGGACGGCAAGGCCGCCGGTGTCATCACCGACTACACCGCCGACGGCAAGAACTACACCGCCAACGTCTCCGCCGCCATGCTGGCCGGTGCCGACAAGGTGACCCTCACCGTCCGCGTCACCAACGCCTCCGGCGCGTCCTATTCCGGCAGCCTGGTGCTCACCGTGGTGGACGAGCCCTCCATCGGGGCTGTGACCCCCCTGAAGGGCAGCCAGACCGGCAGCGACAAGCGGCCCGTGATCTCCGCCGAGATCATCAACGCCGGTGAGAATCCCACCCTGGAGATGACCGTCAACGGCCAGAAGGTCAACGCCGTGTACGCCGGCGGCAGGCTCACCTATACCCCCGCCGCCGACATGACCGACGGCCGCACCAATGTGTCCGTCACCGTTACCCGCGCCGACGGCAAGACCGCCTCCTTCAACTGGTTCTTCACCGTGGGCCAGGCCCAGTATCAGCTGTACTTCGGCCAGCTCCACAGCCACACCCAGTATTCCGACGGCGCAGGCTCCCTGGATGCCGCCCTGGACTATGTGAAGAACCTGCCCGAAAGCGCCAATGTCCAGTTCGTGGCCTTCACCGACCACTCCAACTACTTTGACACCACCGGCGCCGCCAACCCCGAGGGCGCCCTGTACGACATGAGCCTGGCCAGCGCCTCCAGCCAGGAGACCTGGAACAGCTACCGTTCCTCCGTGGCCGCCTTCAACGAGGCCAACGCCGGTTCCCTGGTGGCTCTGGCGGGCTTCGAGATGACCTGGTCCGGCGGCCCCGGCCACATCAACACCTTCAACACCCCCGGTATCGTCTCCCGCAACAACTCCACCCTGAACAACAAGACCGACTATGCCGGTATGCGCGCCTACTATGCCCTGCTGAGCCAGCAGGAGGGCGCAGACAGCCTCAGCCAGTTCAACCACCCCGGCAACACCTTCGGCACCTTCGGTGACTTCGCCTTCTGGGATCCCGTCATCGACAGCCGCATGTACATGGTGGAGGCCGGCAACGGCGAGGGCCAGATCGGCGCCGGCGGCTATTATCCCAGCTATGAGTACTACACCATGGCGCTGGATAAGGGCTGGCACCTGGCCCCCACCAACAACCAGGATAACCACAAGGGCCGCTGGGGCAACGCCAACGACGCCCGCGACGTGATCCTCACCGACGACTTCAGCGAGCAGGGCATCTATGACGCGCTGCGGGCCATGCGTATGTACGCCACTGAGGACAAGAACCTGGAGATCGGCTACACCGTCAACGGCATGCTCCTGGGCAGCAGCCTCACCGAGGTCCCCGAGAAGCTGAACATCCACGTTACCGTCAACGACCCCGACGCCAGTGATTCCATCTCCAAGGTGGAGGTCATTGTCAACTCCGGCAAGACCGCCTATACCTGGGACGATCCCGCTGTCCTGGCCACCGGCGACCTGTCCGTGACCCTGGACCCCGACTACAGCTACTACTACATCCGCGTCACCCAGGGTGACGGCGACCTGGCGGTCACCGCCCCCGTGTGGGTGGGCGAGACCCTGAAGCTGGGCATCTCCGATGTGACCTGCGGCACCTCCACTCCCGTCACCGGCGAGGCCATGACCGTCACCACCACCCTGTTCAACAGCGAGAGCACCGACGCCAATATCAAGTCCATCACCTACGCCGTGGGCAGTCAGGTCCTGGCCTCCGCCACCGATGTGGGCACCGTTCCCGCCAGCGGCACCCTGGCCCTGAGCTATGACGTCTCCTTCGACACCGCCCGTGTCTACAAGGTCACCGCCACCGTGGTGCTGGAGCAGGACGGCAAGGAGTATGTGTTCACCAAGGACATTACCCTGGACGTGCTGAACGCCGACGACCTGGTGTATATCGGCATCGACGCCTCCCACTACAACGAGTATGTGGCCGGTAACTACAAGGATTCCATGGGCAACTTCGGCAACCTGGCGGGCAAGTACAACGTCCGCACCGTGGAGCTGAAGACCAGCGACGAGCTCATCGCCGCCTGCTCCAATCCCAAGTTCAAGGCCTTGATCCTCACCGCCCCCTCCCGCCGCCTGGCGGACGCCCAGACCGATCCCCGGACCTACAGCGCCGCGGAGCTGGCGGCCATTACCGCCTTCAACGCCGGCGGCGGCACCGTGATCCTGGCCGGCTGGAGCGACAACTACGAAAACTATGACGTGATCCAGAACAACCCCGCCATCAAGCACATGGCCGCCACCCAGAACGAGGTGCTCCAGGCCCTGGGCTCCAGCCTGCGCATCAGCGACGACGCCACCTATGACGATGTCCGCAGCGCGGCCGACGGCGTGGACAAGTGGCGTCTGTACTTCAACACCTATGGCCAGAGCTTCCTGACCGACGGTGTCATCGTGGACGCCGAGCACCCCTATGACCGGCTGTATACCGAGGTATTCAGCCACTATGGCGGCGCCTCCGTGTATGCCGTGGACGCCGATGGCAAGCCCACCTCCACCCTGCCCGCCACCGTTTCCCCGGTGGTATACGCCCACAGCACCACCTATTCCGTGGACGTGGATAAGGACGGCCTGGGCGGTGCCAACGTGCCCAAGTACGCCTATGCCGAAAACGACAGCCGCCTGCTGGCCATGGCCAGCGAGCAGCTGGAGGGCAAGGGTCTGATCATCGTGTCCGGCGCGGCCTTCATGTCCAACTTCGAGGTCCAGGCCACCATCAGCGACAACGGCTCCGAGAAGAACTACTCCAACTATAAGATCTGCGAGAACCTGCTGCGGGCCATCAACCCCGTGAAGGTCACCGACATCGCCACCGTCCAGGCCCAGACCGAGGCCGGTCACAAGTACACCATCGAGGGTGTCGTGACCTCCAACGCCTCCGGCTATGACAAGGCCACCGCCTTCTTCGACTGCATCTATGTCCAGGATGAGACCGGCGGCATCAACTGCTTCCCCGTGGCCGGCGAGTTCAAGATCGGCGACGTGGTCCGGGTCACCGGCGTGACGGAGACCTATCAGGGCGAGAACGAGCTGCAGGTTTCCTCCATCGAGAAGATCGGCGAGACCACTCCCGTCACCCCCAAGACCGTCACCTCCACCCAGATCAACGACGGCTCCGTCCTGGGCCAGCTGGTGACCCTGAAGGGCTTCGTGGTGGGCTATGAGATGGCTGACGGCCTGGTGCAGACCATCCTGGTCCGCGACAGCGAGGGTAAGATCGCTCGGGTGTTCATCGACGGCTATATCACCACCTCCTATGACGTGAAGAACCTGTCCATCGGCTGCGAGATCTCCGCCACCGGCCTGGCCTCCTACGACAACACCTTCGTCCTGGCCGACGGCACCGAGATGGCCCCCCGTATCCGCATCCGCGACCGCAACGACGTGGTCTGCACCGCCCATGAGCACACCTTCGGCGAATGGGTGGTCACCACCGCCCCCACCTGCACCCAGGACGGCCTGGAGACCCGCACCTGCTCCGCCTGCGGCGAAGTGGAGACCCGGGTCATCCCCGCTGCCGGTCACGACTATAAGGACGGCAAGTGCACCGTCTGCGGCGAGACCGATCCCAACTACAAGCCCGATCAGCCCACCCAGCCCGGCGTCAAGACCGGCGACGAGAGCAACACCACCATGTGGATCATCGTCCTGGTGTGCGCTGCCGCTCTGGCTGTGGTGCTGGTCATCGTGTCCCGCAAAAAGCGCAACAGCTAAGCGGACCACCCCATAGCAAGCCATAGCACAACAGCAAAGGCCCCCGCCGGATGGCGGGGGCCTTTGAGCTTGTCAAAAAAGGGCAAGGCCCTTTTTTGACAAAAGGCTTGCAGTCTGCCGCGCGCATAATTTGTTCGCCGAAAGCGAACAAATTCCACACTTGCAGACTGAGAAGTATTTTCGCCCAGGTACACGCCCCGGGCGAAAATGGATTGCATTTGCTTTGCCGCCTGCGGGCGGCAAACTCTGTGAGACTTTTTAAGCAGTTTTAGAATACGCTCAGGTCCAGCCGGGCGGACAGCAGCTCCAGCGCCCGGATACCGGCCAGGCTGTTGCCCTTTTCGTCCAGGGCCGGGCCGAACAGGCCCACCCCCATGCGGCCGGGGACCACAGCCATAATGCCGCCGCCTACGCCGCTTTTGGCCGGAACCCCCACCCGGATGGCGAAGTCTCCGGACCCGTCGTACATGCCGCAGGTCATCAGGTTGGCGTTGACGAACCGGCCATAGGCCGCCGGGAACAGCCGCTGGCCGTCCGGCAGCTGGCCGTGGCAGGCCAGCACGCAGCCGATGCGGGCCAGGTCCGCCGCACTGACCCGGATGGAGCAGGCCCGGAAATAGCAGTCCAGCAGCTCCTCCACGTCCCCGCGGATCAGGCCGTGGGCCTTCAGCAGATAGGCCAGGGCCCGGTTTTTGGAGCCGGTGGCCTTTTCGGAGTGGTAGACCTCCTCGTCCAGGTCGATCTTCTCGTTGGCGGCCAGGCGGCGGATAAAGCCCAGCAGCCGGGCAAACCGCTGGTCATAGGTCTCGCCCCCCACCAGCTGGCACATGAGGATGGCCCCGGCGTTGACCATGGGGTTCAGGTGCTTGGCCAGCAGGGCGTTGTCCGCCACGTTGATGGCGTCAAAGGGCTTGCCGGTGGCCTCCACCCCCACATGGGCCCGGACGGTCTCCCGGCCGTTGTCCTGCAGGGCCAGCAGAAGCAAAAGGGGCTTCATCACGCTCTGGATGGTGAAGCAGCGGCGGCTGTCGCCGGCCTCCACCATGTTGCCGTCCTTGTGGAACATGGCAATGCCCAGGCGGTCCGGGTCCTGCCGGGCCAGCTCCGGGATATAGGAGGCCAGGGCCCCCTGCCCGGTGTACGGGCGGCACTCCTGCAGGATCTGCTGCAGCAATTCTTCCATATCGGCTCCTTCACCCGCGCGAAGGCGGGATTTTTTGATACAACAAGTAATTTTTCTGTCGGATATTACGATCAGTAGTCGACTTTCATCAGGCACAGGCCCTCCGGCGGGGCGGTGGGCCCTGCCAGGCGGCGGTCCCGGGCCTCCAGCAGGGCGGGCATATCCTCCGGCTGCCGGGTCCCCCGGCCCACCTCCAGCAGCGTGCCCACCAGGATGCGGACCATGTTCTGCAAAAAGCCGGTGCCGTGGAAGGTGAACACGATGCGGTCCCGCTGGCGCACCACGGTGATGCTGTCCACCAGCCGGACGGTGGATTTTTTCATCCGGGGGTTGCCGCAGAAGCTGGCGAAGTCGTGCTCCCCCTGCAAATATGCCGCCGCCTGCTGCATCCGCTCCACGTCCGGGCGATAGTCCAGCAGGGTGACGTATTTCCGGTCGAACACCGGCTTCACCGGTCCGTCGAAGCACACATAGCGATAGGTTTTGCCCAGGGCCTTATACCGGGCGTGGAACCGGGGGGCGGCCTCCTTCACCTCCCGGACGGCGATGGCATCGGGGAGATAGCGGTTCATATAGTCCCGGATCTCCTCCGGGGACAGGTCCACGTCCAGCTGGGCGTTGGCCGCCATGGCCCGGGCATGGACCCCGGCGTCGGTGCGTCCGGCGCCGATGATCTCCACGGGACTGCCCTGGAGCCGGGTCAGCACGCTCTCCAGCTTCCCCTGGATGGTGTCCCGCCCCGGCTGGCGCTCCCAGCCGAAAAAGCGGGTGCCGTCATAGGCGATGATGAATTTATAGTTGCGCAGCATATGGAATCACTCCGTCATGATCTTCAGAATCACCCGGTCCGTCTCCTTCATGCCCTGAGAGGCCAGGATGCCCACGTTGCGGATGGTCTCCTCCACGTCCCGGCCCACGATGCCGTCGCCAGGCCGGAAGCTGTTGCCCCGCAGGTACATGTTATAGCCCAGAATGCCGGTTTCCACACCCATAGCGATCTTGCTGGCGCAGCTGGCCTTGGCCCCGTCGCAGATGCAGCCGGAGATCATGGCCGCGGCGTTGGTGATGGTGTGGCAGATGCCCTCATAGTCCGCGCCCCGAAGCCATGCAATGCCGCAGCCTGCCCCCACCCCGGCGGACACCGCCCCGCAGTAGGCGGACAGGCGGCCGATGCCGGTTTTCTGGTGGATGGTGATCAGGTCCGACAGGCACACCGCCCGCAGGATGGTCTCCCGGTCCCGGCCCGTCTGCACGCCGTAGCGCCACACGGGGACGGAGGCGGTGATGCCCTGGTTGCCGGAGCCGGAGCAGATCACCACCGGCATCTCGCAGCCGTTCATCCGGGCGTCGGACCCGGCGGCGGCCCAGGCCCGGGCCTCCGTCTCCACGTCGCCGCCGGAGAGCAGCAGGGTGGAGCCGATGTTGGCCCCCCAGTCCCCCCGCAGGCCCTCCCGGGCGATGGCGGTGTTGCATTCGAGCTGCCGGCCCACGGAATCCTCAATGCGGGACACGTCCACCGTCTCGGCAAAGGTCAGGATATCCCGGACGTTCAGCACACTCTTGTCCTGCAAATTGTCCTCGGCGGAGTCGGAGTGGGGCTTTTCCAGCAGGACCTCCCCGTCCCGCTCCACATAGATGATATTGGTGTGGTTGTTGGCCACATGGACCACGGCCTTGTGGTCCCCCGCCCAGCCTGTCAGCCGGATGTCCAGCATCCGGGGGGTGGGCGGGCAGTCGATGCGGATGTCCGTGCTGTCCAGGTAGTCCCCGATGGCGGGGGCGTCTGCCTCCGTCACATGGGCGATGACCTGGAGCCGGGCCTCCGGATCCCCGGCCACCATGCCCACGGCGATGGCCGCCGGAAGGCCCCGGCGGCCCCCGGTGTTGGGCACCACCACGGATTTGACATTTTTCAGGATGTTGCCGCTGACCTCCGCCAGAATGCGGCAGGGCCTCTGCCCCAGCACCTGGCGCAGACGGGCCGCGCAATAGGCCACGGCGATGGGCTCCGTGCAGCCGGTGGCCAGCTGAAGCTCCTCACGCAGGATGGTACAGAATGCCTCCTCTTTTCTCTCGTCCAACATGATCGCAATTCCCTTTCGTCCCATATATTTTCCCGGCACACGCCGGTGAATTCCCGTTTTGTCTCACGCCTGGGGCGCGTCGTCCTCGCTGTCGATCCAGTCCTGCACGTCCACCACCTGAAACTCCGTGGGAGTGCGGCGGATCACCACCCGCTCCAGGCCCGCGTTGATGATGTGGCGGCGGCACATGGGGCAGGAGGTGGCGTCCGGCAGAAGCTCCCCGGTCTGGGCGTTGCGGCCCACCAGGTACAGGGTGCCGCCCACCATGTCCCGGCGGCTGGCGGAGATGATGGCGTTGGCCTCGGCGTGGACGCTGCGGCACAGCTCGTACCGCTCCCCCCGGGGAACCTGCAGCCGCTCCCGGGTGCAGTAGCCCATGTCCACGCAGTTGCGCCGCCCCCGGGGCGCGCCGTTGTAGCCGGTGGAGATGATCTCGTCGTTTTTCACGATGATGGCCCCGTACACCCGGCGCAGACAGGTGGCCCGTTCCAGCACCGTCTGGGCGATGTTCAGATAATAGTTTTCCTTGCTGATGCGCTGCATGATGCTTCCTCCCGGTGGTTTTTCCTGTATTGTCCCCCATTATATACGATTTTGTCCGCCGGGGCAACAGAATCTTCCGAAAAAAACGTTGACGGAGGGGGCGGGCTGTGGTATCATGAACAAACTGAAAACTCTGTGAGGGAGTAGCAAGCGGATCCTTTGTCCACAGCACGTCAACATACTGGCCGCCTGGCGGCCTGGCTTGCTTTAATTTGCGAGACTCATGTATCACTGCCGCGGGATGCATGGGACTCGTCTGTCTGTTCGCCTTCGAGCCCAGACATGGCCCCCGGCCATGTCCGGGTTTTTTCATGGAATTTTCACGAAAAAAGGAGAAACGAACATGCAGTGGAATATCCTGTTCTTTTTCAACAGCGTGCTGCTGGGGGTGGGGCTGGCTATGGACGCGTTTTCCGTGTCCCTGGCCAACGGCCTCAACGAGCCCCACATGTCCCGGCGGCGGATGCTGGGCATTGCCGGGGTGTTTGCCGCCTTCCAGGCCCTAATGCCCATGACGGGGTGGGTCTGCGTCCACACCATCGTGCAGTATTTCCGGGCCTTTGAAAAGCTGATCCCCTGGATCGCCCTGGCCCTGCTGGGCTTCATCGGCGGGAAAATGCTCATCGAGGGCATCCGTGGCGGCGGAGACGATGACGCCGCCCCCGGACTGGGCCTGGGCGCCCTGCTGGTGCAGGGGGTGGCCACGTCCATCGACGCCCTGTCCGTGGGCTTCACCATTGCCGAGTATGACCGGCTCATGGCCCTGGTCTGTTCCCTGATCATTGCGGCGGTGACGCTGTGCATCTGTCTGGGGGGCCTGGTGCTGGGGCGGAAATTCGGCATGCGCCTTGCCGGCCGGGCCCAGATCCTGGGCGGGGCCATCCTGATCTTCATCGGACTGGAAATCTTTATCAGCAGTATGCTGTAAAAACTAAGGAGGAACAACACAATGCTCGTACCCATTCTTCTGTTCATCGTGGGTCTGGTGCTGCTGATCAAGGGCGGCGACTGGTTCGTGGACGGGGCCACGGGGCTGGCCCACCGGTTCCATGTGCCGGAAATTCTCATCGGCGCCACGGTGGTCTCCATCGGCACCACCCTGCCGGAGGTGATGGTGTCCGCCACCTCCGCCGTCAGCGGCCACGGCGAGATCGCCTATGGCAACGCCATCGGCTCGGTGATCTGCAACACCGCCCTGATCGCGGCCCTGACCATCGCCATCCGCCCCTCGGAGGCGGACCGCAGGAGCCTGCGGACCCCGGTGATCTTCTTCTTCATCGCCGCCGTGTTCTATGCCGCCATTGCCTATACCAACGGGGCCTTCACCCGGCTGGCGGGCATCGTGCTGCTGGTGATGTTCGTGGTGTACATGGTCCTCACCGTGCGCCAGAGCTTCCGGGACACCGTGCAGGCCGGCGGCGCGGACGAGGCCATTGACGGCACCCCCTCCATGGGCAAGGACATCCTGCTGCTGGTCATCGGCGCGGCCTTCATCGCCGTGGGCGCCAACCTGCTGGTGAACAACGGCACCCTCATCGCCCAGGGACTGGGCGTGCCGGAGTCCGTCATCGCCCTGACCTTCGTGGCCCTGGGGACGTCCCTGCCGGAGCTGGTCACCGCCATCACCTCCCTGGTAAAGGGCCACAGCGCCCTGTCCCTGGGCAACATCGTGGGGGCGAACCTGTTTAACCTGGTGCTGGTCAGCGGCCTGTCCACCACCCTGTCCCCCTTCCAGGTGCCCCAGGAAAAGACCATCGCCGGGTACAACGCCTCCCTGGTGGTGGATATCCCCCTGATGATGCTGGTAATGCTGCTGCTGACGGTGCCCGCCCTGGCCAGGGGCAGGCTGTCCCGCTGGCAGGGCATCGTGCTGCTGGTGCTGTACGCCGGCTTCTGCGCCTTCCAGTTCTGTTTCTGAGTTCTGAATAAGCAAGCGCACCCCCGGCGGGATTCCGCCGGGGGTGCGTCAGTGTATCAAAATGCCTCGCAGCGTTTGCCGCCCGCAGGCGGCAAATGACTTGCAAGCCTTTTATCCCAAAAGGGCTTCGCCCTTTTGGGATGTTGTTTAGCCCCACAAAGCGGACAGCATGGGAATGACCTGCTTTTTCCGGCTCATGACCCCGGGCAGGAACAGGGCGTTGTCCTTGGGCTCGGCGGAGAAGGCGTTGCGGATGGCCTCGTCGCTGCCCACATACAGCAGCTGCGTGCCCTCCAGCAGCACGTCGGTGAGCATTAGGATCACCATATTGTAGTGGTGCTCCTCCTGGAGGCGGCGCATCACATCCAGGAACTCGTCCTTGCGCTCCAGCATCTCCATGGAGTCCAGGCAGGTGACCTGGCCCACGCCCAGGTTCTGCTCGCCGATGTGGAACTCCTTGAAGTCGCTGCTCACCAGCTCCTCCACGGATTTGCCTCCGGCGGTGGAGAACAGCTGGCGGCCCAGCTCCTTTATGTTGACGCCGCCGATGCGGGCCATGCGCTCGGCCATGGCGATATCCCGCTTGGTGCAGGTGGGGGACTTGAACATAACGGTGTCGGCCAGGATGGCCGCCGCCAGCAGCCCCGCCATATTGGCCGAGGGCATGACGCCGTGTTCCTGATACATACCGGCGATGATGGTGGCGGTGCTGCCCACGGGCTCGTTGCGCACCCGGATGGGCTGGCTGGTCTGGATATCCGCCAGGCGGTGGTGGTCGATGATCTCCAGAATCTCCGCCTGATCCAGGCCCGGAACGGCCTGGGCCCGCTCGTTGTGGTCCACCAGCACCACGCGCTTGCGCCGGGGGCGCAGCAGGTGATACCGGGACAGGGTGCCCACGACTTTTTCGTTCTCGTCCAGCACCGGGTAGCAGCGGTAGCGGCTTTTCAGCACCACCTCGCGGACGTCGTCGATATAGTCCGACAGGTGGAAGCACACGATCTTTTCATTGTGGCAGGGCCGGGAGATGGGGCTGGCCTGATAGATCAGCCGGGCCACCCGGCTGGCCTCATAGGGGGTGGTGATGATGCAGGTGCGCCCGGCGTTTTCCAGCAGGTCCGGGTCCACCTCCGTCTGGCACAGGATCAGGCAGCTGACGCCGATGTCCAGGGCCCGGCGGATCATGTCCGGCTGGTCGCCGCAGATGACGATGTTGTCCGGGTCGCCGAACAGCAGGTTCTCGCAGCTCTGGGGCAGGGCGATGACCACGTTGCCGGACACGGTGTCGATCAGGTCGCCGCTGTCGTTGAGCAGGCGGCCCTCGATGACGCTGAGCAGGTTGAACAGGGGCACCGCCTCCACCCGGGGGTTGGCGATGGTGGTCATGCTGTAGGTGGCGATGTCGCCGGCGGACAGAGTGCCGTACAGGGTGCCGTCCTCGTTGATGACGGGGATGGCGGAGATCTTCTGTTCCCGCATGATGTGCCAGGCCCGGTCCATGGTGACCGTGGCGTTCAGGGCCGGGGGCGTATCATAGTCCAGGTCCTCCACCTGGGTGCGGACGTTCTGCACCGTCCGGGGCGGCTGGAAGCCGAAGCGGTCCAGCATCCGCTGGGTCTGGTCGCTGATGTGGTCCATATGGGCGGCCACATAGTTCCGGTCGCCCAGGGCGTTGCGCAGGGCCGCGTAGGCCATGGCGGACACGATGGAATCGGTATCGGGGTTGTGGTGGCCGATGACGTAGATCTCGTTCATAGGATTCAACTCCTTTCGGATGATTCCATTATAAAACGGCCCCAATTTGTTTGTCAATGCGGTGTTGTGCCTAAATTTGCCGAAAATAGAGCACCCTAACTGTTTATTTATCCGTGGAACAGCATTTTCCCCGGCGGAGTCTCATGTTTCACTGGGGGAAACCGGTTATCCTTTACAGCAGGCCGAAACCGCCGCCTCCAGGGCCGTCACCAGCTGCGCCAGGGGCAGGGACGGCCGGTCCGTCCCCTCCGTCTGCTCCGGAATGCAGGGAACGTGGACGAACCCCGCCCGGACTCCCGGACCTGCATGGTGCAGTACGCAGTACAGCAGGTGGTTGCACACATATGTCCCCGCGCTGTTGGACAGCTCCGACGGCACCCCGGCCTCCCGGATGGCCCGGACCATGTCCTTCACCGGCACCGTGGCGAAATATGCTGCCGGTCCGCCGGGGACGATGGGTGCATCTACCGGCTGCTGTCCGGCGTTGTCCGGGATCCGGGCGTCGTCCACATTGATGGCCACCCGCTCCGGCGTCACGGCGCTGCGGCCCGCCGCCTGGCCCACGCACAGCACCACGTCCGGCCGGAACGCATCCATTTCCGCCGTCACCAGCCGGGCGGAATCGCCGAACACCGTGGGCACCTCCAGAATGCGCAGCTCCGCCTCCGGGCATCGCACCCGCTTCACTGCCTCCAGGGCCGGATTCACGGTTTCCCCGCCGAAGGGGGTAAAGCCCGTCAAAAGTACCCGGGGTTTCCGAATTTTCTCCATGAAATCACTCCAAACTGTAATTTATCGACATTATTATACAATATGTATTTGCATTTGGCAAGAAAAACCGGCCTTGACAACCGACGGCGGCCATCATAAAATAGAGGTGAGTTCCTGACGTCAAAATTGCGATTGCGACGGAAGCTACGCCACAGATGACACCGCCCGGGGGGGAACGCTTCCCGGGTGCTGGGGCCGTGCCGCAGGGCGCGGCTCTTTTTGTTTCGGAGGAGGTGACGGCATATGGAAACAAGAGTGGCATTGATCGGCATCATCGTGGAGCAGGAATCTTCGGCGGCGGCGCTGAACGCGCTGCTGCACGAATACGGCGGCTATATCATCGGGCGCATGGGCCTGCCGTACCGGGAACGGGGCGTGAACATCATCTCGGTGGTGCTGGACGCGCCCCAGGACAAGATCGCCGCGCTGTCCGGCAAAATCGGGCGGCTGCCCGGCGTCAGCGCCAAAACACAGTATTCCAACGTCATTTCACGGGAAGGAGAAAACCAATGAAAAGATTTGTATCCCTGCTGCTGGCGGTGCTGATGGCCGCTGCGGTGCTGTCCGGCTGCGCCAAGCAGCCCCAGACCCCCGAGACCCCCCAGGAGGAGGCCGTCACCATCCGGGTGGGCGGCCTGAAGGGCCCCACGTCCATGGGCCTGGTGAAGCTGCTGGACGATGCCGAAAACCAGAAAACCGCCAACGCCATCGACTTTCAGATGGCTGCCAGCGCCAACGAGCTGAATCCCCTGTTCCTGAAGGGGGAGCTGGACATTCTGGCGGTGCCCGCCAACCTGGGCTCCGTGCTGTATAACAAGACCCAGGGCGGCGTGAAGATGCTGGCCGTCAGCACCCTGGGCGTGCTGTATATGGTGGAAAAGGGCGGCGAGACCGTCACCGATATCAAGAGCCTGGCCGGAAAGACCATCTACGCCACCGGCAAGGGCGCCACCCCCGAGTATGCCCTGACCTATCTGCTGGCCCGGAACGGCCTGGAGCTGGGCAAGGACGTGAACGTGGAGTGGAAAAGCGAGCCCACGGAGATCGTGGCCCAGATGGCGGCCCAGGACAGCGCCGTGGCCATGCTGCCCCAGCCCTTTGTGGTGGTGGCCATGGGCCAGGTGGAGGGCCTGCGGGTGGCCCTGGACCTGACGGAGCAGTGGAACGCCCTGGGCGGCGACAGCCAGCTGATTACCGCCGTGCTGCTGGTGCGCAGCGAGTTTCTGGACCAGCACCCCCAGGCGGTGGCCCGGTTCATGGAGGAGTACGCCGCCTCCGCCGCCTTTGTCAATGACCAGCCCGCCGAGGCCGCCGTGCTGGTGGAAAAATACGGCATCGTCAAGGCCGCCGTGGCCGAAAAGGCCATCCCCGCCTGCAACATCGTCTGCCTCACCGGGGGCGACATGAAAACCGCCGCCTCCGGCTATCTGCAGGTGCTGTTTGACCAGAATCCCGAGTCCGTGGGCGGCAAGCTCCCCGGGGACGACTTCTACTGGATGGGGAACTAAGCCCGCCTTAAAGCTATCATCGCCCGCCGGTCCGCAGATTGGCGCGGCCATTCTTCGACACCCACCCTGTAGGGCGGGGCCCATGTGCCCCGCCGCAGGGAAACGAACAAACCCAATGGGAGGACGCCATGCAGAGACCGGCCCTTCAAAAGTGCATAGCGGTGGCCCTGGCGCTGCTGGTGTGGCAGGGGGCGGCCATGGCGGTGGGACTGGACCTGCTGCTGCCGTCGCCGTGGCAGGTGGCCTGCCGCCTGTGGTCGGTATGGCGGGAGCCGGGCTTCTTCGCCACCGTGGCCTTCAGCCTGCTGCGCATCAGCGGGGGCTTTGCCCTAGGCCTGGTGCTGGGGGTGCTGCTGGCGGTGGCGGCGGGGCGGCTGCGGGTGCTGGAGCTTTTGCTGTGGCCCTATGTCACGGCCATCAAGTCCGTGCCGGTGGCGTCGTTCATCATCATCTGCCTGATCTGGATGAGCACCCGGCAGCTGGCGGTGTTCATCTCGTTTCTCATGGTGTTCCCGGTGATCTATTCCAACACCCTCCAGGGCATCAAAAGCGCCGACGGAGCCCTGCTGGAGATGGCCCGGGTCTATCGGGTGCCCTTCTCCCGGCGGCTGGGGTATATCTACGCGCCCCAGGTGAAGCCCTTCCTGCTGTCCGGGTGCAGCGTGGCATTGGGTATGTCGTGGAAGTCCGGCGTGGCCGCCGAGGTCATCGGCGTGGTGGGCGGCTCCATCGGCGAGCGGCTGTACGAGGCCAAGGTGTATTTCCAGATGACGGACCTGCTGGCCTGGACGGTGGTGATCGTGGTGTGCAGCGTGGGCTTTGAGAAGCTGGTGCTGTGGCTGCTGCGGCGGGGCTTCGCCGCGTGGGAGGGACGGTAAAAATGGACCTGGTGATTTCCCATGTTTACAAGGACTTCGGCCGCGGCCCGGTGCTGCGGGACGTGAGCCTGACGGTGCGGCAAGGGGAGACGGTGTGCCTGATGGGCCCCTCGGGCCTGGGCAAAACCACCCTGCTGCGGTGCGTGGCCGGGCTGGAGCGGCCGGAAAGCGGCTCCGTCACCGGTGTTCCGGAGAGGCTTGGCTATGTGTTCCAGGAGGACCGGCTGTGCGGCGCTTTTTCCGCCGTGGCCAACGTCCGCCTGGCAACAGGCCGGACCCTGCCGGAGCCGGAGATCCTCCGGCATCTGGAGGAGCTGGGCCTGGCCGGCAGCGCCCGGCGGCCGGTGTCACAGCTGTCCGGCGGCATGCGCCGCCGGGTGGCCATCGCCCGGGCCGTGTGCGCCGGGCCGCAGCTTCTGCTGCTGGACGAGGCCTTCAAGGGCCTGGACGATCAGTGCCGCCGGGACACCGTGGCCTATATCCGCCGCCATACGCCAGGGGCGTCCCTGCTGTGCGTCACCCACGACCCGGAGGAGGCCGCCCTGCTGGGGGGCCGCTGTCTGGACCTGTCCACCCTATGATTGCGATATGGAACCGAAAAAATGTTTCTCATTCAGAAACTTTTCGTTGACTTCCTACCAAATGTTTGGTACAATTCAGGCAGAAACGCAAGGAGGTGGACGGCATGGGCTCCTTTTCCTACCATGTTGGTCAGCGAATCAAAAAATACCGCAAAAGCCGGGGCTATACCATCGAGCAGTTTTCGGCCATGATCAACAAAAGCAAGGCCACGGTGTCCAAGTATGAAAACGGCACCATCACCATCGACGTGGAGACTCTGTACGATGTGGCCCGGGCCCTGGACATCGACCTGAAATGCTTTATCGACTATCAGCCCCCGGTGTTCCATGCCCAGTCCGTTCTGCCCAAGAACTTCTATTTCAACCAGCCCCGGGCGTATATGTACTATTACGACGGCCGGGTGCGGCAGCTGGTGCGGTCGCTGCTGTGCTTCTCCCCCTCCGCCTCCGGCGAGGGCATCGACGTGATGATGTATGTGGGGGTGGACAATTTCCGGGAGCCGGACCGCTGCCAGCACCTGTTCACCGGCGAGATGAAGCCCTATGACACCATCACCCACATGGTGCTCACCAACCAGATCAACGAGGCGGAGAAGATGTATATCTGCATGCTCAACCCCATGCACAACCGCACCCCCGCCGTGGGCCTGCTGTCCGGCATCGGCAGCACGCCGTTCTTCGCCCCCATCGCCCTGAAGACCCTGATCTCCAAGGAGCCGCTGGAGGAAAACGACCGCCTGCTCACCAGCATCAAGCTGGACAAGGACGACTATCACCTGCTGCGGTATTACAACATGCTGGTGGTGAATCGCCCGGCCTCCCTGTTTTTGCAGTAATATAGTAAGCAAAAAGGACGGACCCCGGGGCCCGTCCTTTTTGCGCCGCTTGTCCCGGCTTGTCCCGGGCCTGTCCCGGGTTTGTTCACATGTTTTTCATTTGCATAGCCGGGACGGGTGTGGTATACTATATAGGTATTTGTATATTCTGGTGCTCTGCACCCTCGTATAGCAGAAAGGAATCAAAAACTATGGGACTGATCCAGAAAATCTTCGGCACCTACAGCCAGCGGGAGCTGAAATCCATCTACCCCATCGCCGACAAGATCGAGGCTCTGGAGGAGGAATACCGCGCCCTCACCGACGAACAGCTTCAGGCCAAGACTCCGGAGTTCAAGCAGCGCCTGCAGCAGGGCGAGACCCTGGACGACATCCTGCCGGAGGCCTTTGCCGCCGTCCGGGAGGCGGCGGACCGGGTGCTGGGCCTGCGCCCCTATCGGGTGCAGCTCATCGGCGGCATTGTCCTGCATCAGGGACGCATCGCCGAGATGAAAACCGGTGAAGGCAAGACCCTGGTGGCCACCCTGCCGGCCTATCTCAACGCCCTGACCGGAAACGGCGTCCATATCGTCACCGTCAACGACTATCTGGCCAAGCGCGACAGCGAGTGGATGGGCAAGGTCCACCGCTTCATGGGCCTGACCGTGGGCCTGATCGTCCACGACCTGACCAAGGAGCAGCGCCAGGCCGCCTATGCCGCCGACATTACCTACGGCACCAACAATGAGATGGGCTTTGATTACCTGCGGGACAACATGGCCATCTATAAGGATGAGCAGGTCCAGCGGGGCCACAGCTTCGCCATCGTGGACGAGGTGGACTCCATCCTGATCGATGAGGCCCGGACCCCCCTGATCATCTCCGGCATGGGGGAGAAATCCACCCAGCTGTATGACATGGCCGAGTCCTTCGCCTGCCGCCTGAAAAAGTATGTGGTGACGGAGACCGACGACAAGGAGGCCGAGGACGAGACCCTGGACGCCGACTACATCGTGGACGAAAAGGCCCGCACCGCCACCCTGACGGCCCGGGGCATCGCCAAGGCCGAGGAGTTCTTCCACCTGGATAACCTCTCCGACCCGGAGAACAGCACCATCGCCCACCACATCAACCAGGCCATCAAGGCTCACGGCACCATGAAGCGGGACGTGGACTATGTGGTCAAGGACGGCGAGATCATCATCGTGGACGAGTTCACCGGCCGCCTGATGTTCGGCCGCCGGTATTCCGAGGGCCTGCACCAGGCCATCGAGGCCAAGGAGCACGTCTCCGTCCAGCGGGAGAGCAAGACCCTGGCCACCATCACCTTCCAGAATTACTTCCGCCTGTACAGCAAGCTCTCCGGCATGACCGGTACGGCCATGACCGAGGAGGAGGAGTTTGCCACCATCTATAAGCTGGACATTGTGGAGATCCCCACCAACCGCCCGGTGGTCCGTATTGACAATGAGGACGCCGTGTACAAAACCGAGCAGGGGAAGTACCGGGCGGTGATCCGCCAGGTGAAGGAGTGCCACGAAAAGGGCCAGCCGGTGCTGGTGGGCACCGTGTCCATCGAGAAGAACGAGCTTCTCAGCCGGATGCTCACCAAGGAGGGCATCCGCCACAACCTCCTCAACGCCAAGAACCACGAGAAGGAGGCCGAGATCGTGGCCCAGGCGGGCCAGTTCGGGGCCGTCACCGTGGCCACCAACATGGCAGGCCGCGGTACCGATATCATGCTGGGCGGCAACGCCGAGTATATGGCCACCAACGACCTGCGCAAGGCCGGTTACACCGACGAGGTCATCGCCGACGCCACCGGCTATGCCGAGACCGACAACCCCGAGATTCTGGAGGCCCGCCAGCTGTTTGCCGACAAACTGCGCCAGCATAAGGCGGAAATTTCCGGCGAGGCGGACCGGGTGCGCCAGGCCGGCGGCCTGTTCATCATCGGCACCGAGCGCCACGACTCCCGCCGGATCGACAATCAGCTCCGCGGCCGCGCCGGCCGCCAGGGCGACCCCGGCGAGACCCGGTTCTACATCTCCCTGGAGGATGACCTGATGCGCCTGTTCGGCGGCGAACGGGTCCAGGCCGCTATGGAGCGCATGAACATCGACGAGGATATGCCCATCGAGAGCAAGATGCTCACCCGCTCCATCCAGCAGGCCCAGACCACCGTGGAGTCCCGGAACTTCCAGGCCCGAAAGTCCGTGCTGGAATACGACGACGTGATGAACAAGCAGCGGGAGATCATCTATGGCCAGCGCCGCCAGGTGCTGGAGGGCATGGACGTGAAGGACGTCATCATGAACATGATGAACACCTCCATCACCCACCTGGTGCAGAATGCCTTCAGCGGCGTCCAGCATCTGGACATGACCTCCTGCCAGGAGCTTCTGCGGCAGGTGGAGGGCCTGTACTTCCCCAAGTACGCCGTGCGCTTCTCCCAGGAGCAGCTGGACGCCATGGACGCCCAGGCCGTTACCGACGCCTTCACCCAGGCCGCCGCCGGCTACTATCAGCAGAAGGAGGACGAGTTCACCGCCCCGGTGATGCGGGAGGTGGAGCGCGTGGTCCTGCTTCGCGTGGTGGATGAATACTGGATGGAGCACATCGACGCCATGAGCGACCTGCGCCAGGGCATCCGCCTGCGGGCCTATGCCCAGACCGACCCCATCATCGCCTATAAGAAGGAATCCCTGGAGATGTTCGAGGAGATGATCGCCGCCATCCAGGACGAGACGGTCCGGCGGCTGTATTCCGTGCGGCTGAAGAAGAACGAGGAGGTCAAGCGGGAGCGGGTGGCCAACGCCACCTCCGAAAGCGTGGGCGGCGACGGCACCGTGAAAAAACAGCCCCGGAAGGTCAAGAAGATCGGCCGCAACGAGCCCTGCCCCTGCGGCTCCGGCAAGAAGTATAAGAACTGCTGCGGCAGGAACGCGTAACGGAGGGTTTGCCCATGTCCTTTCTGGCCCATGAGGAAAACGGCCTGTTTATCAAGACCAGCACCGTCCTGTCCGGCGTGCGCCACGGGTTCTCCACCCGCATCGGCGGCGTCAGCCCCGCCCCCTGGGACTCCCTGAACCTGGGCGTGGGCCGGGGGGACGACATGGACCGGGTCCGGGAGAATTACCGCCGGTTCTGCGCCGCCCTGGGGGTGGATGAGCACTGGGCGGTGCTGAGCAAGCAGGTCCACGAGGACAACATCCGCCATGTGACGGCGGACGACTGCGGCAAGGGCCTGTTCCGGGACCGGGACTATACCAGCGTGGACGCCATGGTCACGGACACCCCGGGGATCCCCCTGGTGGTGTTCTCCGCCGACTGCGGCATCATCCTGCTACACGACCCGGTGCACGGGGCCGTGGGCGCGGCCCATGCCGGCTGGCGGGGCGCCGCCGGCGGCATCGTATACAAAACCGTCCGCCGGATGCAGGAGCTGTTCGGCACGGACCCAGGGGACCTGCGGGCCGCCATTGGGGCGGCCATCGGCCCCTGCTGTTTTGAAACGGACGCGGACGTGCCCCAGGCCCTGGAGGCCGCCCTGGGGGCGGAGGCGGGGCCGTATATCACCCGCCGGGGGCCCAAGTGGCACGTGGACCTGAAGGGCGTCAACGCCCGGTGGCTGGAAAAGGCAGGGGTGCGGCAAATCGACGTGTCCCCGGACTGCACCGCCTGCCATCCGGAGCTGTACTGGTCCCACCGGCGGATGGGCCAGGCCCGGGGCGCTCAGATCGCCATGATCTGCCTGTGAAATCGAGGTATCCCATGAAAAAGCGCATATTCGCGGCGCTTCTGGCCCTGTGCCTGACGGCGCTGACCGGGTGCGACTGGTCGACGGCTGACCCGGAAGACATTTTCGGCACCCTGACGGACTATTACAACGTGGAGCAGAAGAAGCAGGACGTGAAGCTCACCTCCTTCGCCCTGCCCTATCTCAAGGGGGAGACGGCGGACCCCATCACCTGCCCCGACGGGGCCATGCAGACCCTGGGGGCCCTGGTGTATGAGGGGCTGTTCGCCCTGGACGGGCAATTTGAGGCCCAGCCCGCCCTGGCGGAGTCCTATACCTATGACGCCGCCCGGTATACCTACACCATCACCCTGCGCAGCGGCGTCACCTTCAGCGACGGCAGCGCCGTCACCGCCCAGGACGTGGCGAACAGTCTGCGCCGGGCCCAGTCCTCCGCCCGCTACAGCGGGCGGCTGGCGGAGGTGTCGGACATCCGGGCCAGCGGCGGGGCGGTGCGCATCACCCTCACCGGCGACAACCGGAGCTTCGTCTCCCGGCTGGACATCCCCATTGTGAAGTCCGGCACCGAGAGCAGTACCTTCCCCACCGGCACCGGGCCCTACGCCTACAGCGGCGAGGGCGGCGCCCACCTGGCCAAAAACGCCTCCTGGTGGCAGGGGAAGTCCCTGCCCCTGGAGCGCATCGAGCTGACCGCCTGCAAGGATACGGACTCCGTGTCCTACGCCTTCTATGCCCGGGAAGTCCAGCTTCTGTTCTGCGACCTGACCGGGGCGGACGACTCCAGCGTATACGGAAGCGGCGACTATACCGACGCCGCCACCACCATTATGCAGTATCTGTGCCTGAACACCCGCCGGGCCCCCTTTGACGACCCCGCCGTCCGCCGGGCCGTGACCCTGGGCGTGGACCGGGCCAGCTGTGTCAGTGCCTATCTGCTGGGCCACGGTCTGGCGGCCCAGTTCCCGGTGTCCCCGGCCAGCGGCCTGTATCCCAAGGATCTGGAGACCGCCTATTCCCAGGATGGCTATGCCTCCGCCCTGGAGGCGGCGGGGCTGAACACCGGCAAGACCCGGAGCCTGACCCTGCTGGTGAACCAGGAGAGCAGCTTCCGGGTGTCCACTGCCCAGACCATCGCGGCGGGGCTGTCCCGGTACGATCTGCAGGTCACCGTGCGCTCACTGCCCTATGATGAGTATGTCCAGGCCCTGGAGCAGGGGGACTTCGACCTGTGCCTGTGCCAGGTGAAGCTCACCGCCGACTGGGATCTGCGTCCCCTGCTGCAAAGCTATGCCGCCATGAACTACGGCGGCTTTGCCGACCCCGAGACGGACGCCCTGCTGGCGGCCCTGTGCGCCACCGAGGCCGGGGAGCGGTCCGCCGCCATGACGGCCCTGTGCGAAAAGCTCCTGGACCAGGCCCCCATGGTGCCGGTGTGCTTCAAGAGCTATTCCGTGCTCCTGCCCGCCGGTGCGGCGTCCTCCCCCATCACCCCCACCGCCTCCAACCCGTTTTACGGCATTTCCGATTGGAAGCTCAATATGAAATAAGCCCCCGAAAGAAGGAACACCTATGAAACAAACCCGCAATCTGGAGGACCTGCTCCGGCAGTACGATCTGCTGGCGGCCCCGGCGGCCCGGGACGCGGCCGTCACCGGTATCTGCAACGATTCCCGTCAGGCCCGGGACGGCGACCTCTTTATCTGCAAGGGCTACGGCTTCAAGCCGGAGTATCTGGCCATGGCCCGGCGGCAGGGAGCCGTCTGCGCCCTGGCGGAGACGGACTTTCCCGGGGTGGACATCCCCTGCATCCGGGTCACCGACGTCCGCAAGGCCCAGAGCCTGGCGGCCCGGTGGTTTTACGACAATCCCTCCGACGGCCTGACCCTTATCGGCGTCACCGGCACCAAGGGGAAAACCACCACCTCCTATATGATCCAGGCCGTCACCAACGCCCTGGCGGGCCGGACCATGGGCCTCAGCTCCTCCGCCGGACGCTACTGCGGCGGCCCGGACGTGGACACCCATCTGACCACGCCGGAGTCCCTGGACCTGCAGTGGCTGTTTGCCCAGGCCCGGGATCACGGCCTGCCGTATATGACCGCCGAGGTGTCCAGCCAGGCGTATCAGGTGGAGCGGGTCTATGGCGAGCACTTCGACATCGGCGTGTTCCTGAATTTCAGCGAGGACCACATCTCCCCCAAGGAGCACGCCTCCATGGAGGAGTATCTGCAATGCAAGCTCCAACTGCTGGAAAACAGCGGCCGGGCCGTGATCTGCCGGGAGACGGCCCAGTTTGACCGGGTATATGACACCGCCCGGCGGTGCTGTCGGGCGGTCATGCTGGTGGGCATGGACCGGGACGACTGCGATCTGACCGTCCGGCAGGTGGAGAAGCTGACCCACGGCTTCCGCTTTTTCGTCCAGGAGCGGGGCAGTGAGGCCCTGCACCCCTATCACCTGGCCATGGACGGGGATTTCAACATCGAAAACGCCCTGGCCGCCATCGGCGTGGGGCGTATGCTGGGGGCGGAACATGAGCAGATGGCCGCGGCCCTGGACGCTCTGGAGGTCCCCGGCCGCATGAACCGGTACGAGGGCGGCGGCGTCCACGTGCTGGTGGACTGCATGCACAACCGGGCCAGCTCCCAGGCCCTGCTGACGGACCTGAAGCGGGACTATCCCGGCGCGCCCATCACCGTGGTCACCGGCATCGCCGGAGGCCGCTCCCCCCAGCGGATCCAGGGCATGGGCGAGATGTGCGGCAAATACGCCGACCGGATCTTCTTCACCACCGACAACCCGGATTTCGACGATCCCGCCGACATCGCGGGCCGTCTGGCCCACGCCGCCGCCCAGAGCGGCCCCGCCCGGGTCACCATCCAGTTAGACCGCACCCGGGCGGTGGAGCAGGCCATTCTGGAGGCCCCGGAGGGGGCGGTGATCGTCCTGGCCGGAAAGGGCAACGACGCCATCCAGCGGGTCCGGGGCGGATACGTCCACTATGACTCCGACCCGGTGGTGGCCCAACGCGCCCTGGCCCTGCGGGAAAAGCAGCGGACATGAACCAGTATTATAAAAATGCGCCCCACGGGGGCGCATTTTTTTGTGGGCGGGGCAGAGCCCACGCCCCTACGGTGGTGTATCGGGAGGTGCCGGTTATCGCGGCGGGGCACATGGGCCCCGCCCTACGGAACGTTTATTGAAAGAAC
>NZ_JAJEPW010000022.1:0-53174 GCF_020687045.1 Brotocaccenecus cirricatena | reverse complement strand
GCCGCCCTTCCGGGCGGCCCTGCTCAGCTTGCAAGCCTTTTTGGACAAGCTTTTAATAGCCCCGCTTCCGGTCCACCCGGTGCTCCAGGGGACGGCCGGCGGCGTAGTTTTCCAGATCCCGGCAGAACATGTCCACGTTGATGTCGCAGGTGTAGCCCAAGGACATATTCCCCGAAATGTGGGGCGTCAGCAGCAGGTTCCGGGTACTCCACAGGGGGTGCTCCCTGGGCAGCGGCTCCGGCACCACCACGTCCAGGGCCGCCCCGGCGATGCGCCCGGCGTTCAGGGCCTCCATCAGGGCCTCCTGGTCGATGGCGGTGCCCCGGCCCACGTTCACCACAATGGCGTCCCGGGGCAGCAGGGCGATGCGCTCCCGGCTGAGGATGCCCACGGTGTCCGCCACCGACGGCAGAGCCATCACCAGGATCTCCGTCTCCGGCAGCACCTGGTCCAGCTGCTCCTGGGGCAGCATCCGGTCATAGGCGGGGTCCGGGTTCCGGCCGCTGCGGGACACGCCGCAGATGTGCCCCGCTCCCAGGGCCTTGGCCCGCCGGGCGAAATTGGTGCCGATGTCCCCGGCTCCCAGCACCGTGATGCGGCTGCCGTAAATGGACCGCATAGGCAGCTCCGACACCCATTCCCGCCGCCGGACGATGTCCTGGAACTCCGGCATCCGCCGCAGCAGCATCAGCGTCACCATGAGGATGTGCTCGCTGATGGTGAGGCCGTAGGCTCCGGAGGAGTTGGACAGCACCACGTCGGGGCTGGCGTACAGGCTGTCGTCGGACAGCTGGTCCACCCCGGCGAAGCCGCAGCAGTACCACTTCAGCCCCGTGGCCCGCTTCAGGTCCTGGGGATTGCACCAGCCATAGATGATCTCATACTGCTCCAGACCCTGGGCCGGGGCCGCGCCCCGCCCGTAAAAATCCACCGCAAAGCCGCACTTTTCCGCCGTATCCAGCACCTTTTTCCGGCGCTCCGGCGTCAGGAAGTCCTCCATCACCGCGATTTTTCTCATTTGCCGTATACCTCCCATATTTTTTCCGCGCAGCGCATGCCGTCGGCGGCGGCGGACAGGATGCCTCCGGCATAGCCCGCTCCCTCGCCGCAGGGGTACAGCCCCCGGACATTGCACTGACCGCTGTTGTCTCGTATGATCCGCACCGGCGACGACGACCGGGTCTCCACTGCCGTCAGCACGGCGTCCCCCTGGGCATAGCCCCGGACCTTTCCATCCAGCATCGGCAGCGCCAGGGCCATAGTCTGCCACACGAACTCCGGCAGACACTGCCGCAGGTCCGTCCACCGGACCCCGGGCCGATAGCTGGGGATCACCCGTCCCGGCCCCGTGGAGGGCCGCCCGGCCAGAAAATCCTCCACCCGCTGGCAGGGAGCCGCATAGCCTCCGCCGCCCAGGCGGAAGGCCGCCTCCTCCAGCCGCCGCTGGAAGGCAATGCCCGCCAGGGGATGGCTGCTGCCGAAGTCCGCCGGGGTCACGTTCACCAGCAGGCCGCCGTTGATGTTCTCCCGGTCCCGGGCATATTCGCTCATGCCGTTGGTCACCACCCGGCCCTGCTCCGACGCGGCGGCCACCACCTGCCCTCCCGGGCAGACGCAGAAGGAGAAGGCGCTGCGCCCGTTTTCCGGGTGGCACGACAGCTTATAGCCGGCGGCGGGCAGGCACGGGTGCCCGGCAAACCTCCGGTACTGGGCCGCGTCCATGTCCGATTGCCGGTGCTCGATCCGCACTCCCACGGCAAAGGGCTTCTGCTCCATCCGCACTCCGGCCTGGTGCAGCATTTCAAAGGTATCCCTTGCGCTGTGGCCCAGGGCCAGCACCGCATGCCGGGCAGGCAGCACATACGGCCCCTCCGGCCCTGTAACCTCCAGCCCCTCCAGGGCCCCGTCCCGGACCCGCAGTCCCGTGACCCGGTGCCCGAACCGCACCTGGGCCCCCAGGTCCAGCAGCTGCCGCCGCAGGTTCACCAGGGTCACATGGAGCATATCCGTGCCCACATGGGGCTTGGCGTCCACCAGGATGCTCTCCGGCGCGCCGCAGGATACCAATTGCTCCAAAATCCACCGGTGCCGCCGGTCCCGGGTGCCGGTGTTCAGCTTTCCGTCGGAAAAGGCCCCGGCGCCGCCCTCGCCGAACTGTACGTTGGACTCCGGATCCAGCACCCCGGTGCGCCAGAAGGACGTCACGTCCCGCTGCCGGGTCACGGCGTCCTGTCCCCGCTCCAGCACGATGGGCCGCAGGCCGCACCGGGCCAGAACAAGGGCCGCGAACAGGCCCCCCGGCCCGGCCCCGATGACCACCGGCGGCGTCTCGGGGGCCGCCAGGGCCTCCGGCAGCCGGTATACCTCCGGCGTATACGGCGTTACCCGCCGGTCCCGGATCCGCCGCAGTACGGCCTTCTCCTGCCGCAGGGTCACCGCCGCCGTATAGACAAAGTGCAGCTCCTCCCGGGCGTCGATGGCCCGGCGCAGCACCTGAAGGGACAGAATGTCCCCCTCCGGCACCCGCAGCAGCCGGGCGGCCTTGCCCCGCAGCAGCTGCTCATCCTGCCCCGGAGCCAGCTTCAGCCCCTCGATCCTGACCATGGGCTTCCGCCCCCTTTCTTCATAGAATGTTCAAATTTTTCCGCCGTTTCTTAAAGCTTCGCTTAAGGTTTCCGCGTATACTATAAACCATCGAAAGGAAAACCACAGCGGCGGCGGAGCATGATACCACATCATACCACATTCCGCCCCGCCCGACAATAGGAGGTTCACAGTTATGTATAGCGGTGTCAACGACGAGAACAATCAGGGCGCTTTCAACGATGAAAACAGCCTGTATCATTACAGTTATTCCAAGGACCGGGAGCCCCAGCCCGGACAGCCCGACCCCAGCCAGACCAGCTGGCAGCCGGCGTCCCGGCCGGAGGATCCGGTCTCCCCGGAGGAGCCTGTGGCCTACACCACCGGCGCCTGCCAGGATGACCCCCAGCCCCCCAAGCCGGAAAAGGGCTCCTTCTGGAAAAAGACCGGCACCAAGGTCACGGCTCTGGTTCTGTGCTGCGCCCTGATCGGCGGCCTGTGCGGCTTCGGCGGCGCGTCTCTGGCCCGCCGGGGCGGCAAGGCCACCATTCAGGAGTCCGGCCGCACGGCTTCCGCCGTCAGCGTCAAATCCGTGGACGGCCAGACCCTGATGACCCCCGCCGAGGTGTACGCCTCCACGGTGAACAGCGTGGTATCCATCAACTGCTCCGCCGTGTCCACCAACATCTTCGGCCAGAAGGTGGAGTCCGCCTCCTCCGGCAGCGGCTTCGTCATCACCCAGGACGGCTATATCGTCACCAACCAGCACGTGGTGTCCGGCGCCAGCAGCGTCAACGTCACCCTGTATAACGGCGATACCTATCCCGCCACTGTAGTGGGCGGCGACAGCGACTATGATGTGGCCGTGCTGAAGATCGAGGCCACCGGCCTCCAGGCCGTGACCCTGGGCAAGAGCGCCGACGTCAACGTGGGCGACACGGTGATGGCCATCGGCAATCCCCTGGGCGAGCTGACCTTCTCCATGAGCCAGGGCATCGTGTCCTGCTGCGACCGGGCCATCAACGTGGACGGCACCCCCTTCAACATGATCCAGGTGGACGCCTCCATCAACCCCGGCAACTCCGGCGGCCCCCTGATGAACCTGTACGGCGAGGTAGTGGGCATTGTGTCCGCCAAGTATTCCAGCTATTCCAACACCACGGTGGAGGGCATCGGCTTTGCCATCCCCATCAGCGATGTCCAGACCATCATCACCGACATCATGGAAAACGGCCAGGTCACCGATAAGGCCTACATGGCCATCAAGGCCGGCAGTATGACCGAGCAGATGGCTGCCCAGTACAACATCAACGTGACCCAGGGCGTGTTCGTCTACGCCGTGGAAAAGGGCGGCGCCGGTGAAAAGGCAGGCCTGCAGCTGGGCGACGTCATCACCAAGCTCAACGACACGGAGATCACCTCCATGAGCGACCTGTCCATGGCCAAGAAGGGCTTCAAGGCCGGCGACACCGTCACCCTTACCGTGTGGCGCGGCGGCCAGGAGATCACCCTGAGCCTGACCTTCGACGAGCAGCCTCAGACCACCGGCACCGAGGACGATTCCTCCAACCAGAACCAGGGTCAGCAGGATTCCTACGGCGACCTGTATGACTACTTCTTCGGCCGGGGCAACGGCGGCCGGGGTAATTAAGGCAGCGTGACGGCTTCTTCGGAAGCATCACTGGATATATTTCGCATTTCCCTTTTACTCTCTCTTTCTTCTTTCATCTTTCTTCCTTTAAGCACCTCAGGGGTCCCGGATATCCGGGACCCCTGAGGTGCGATTTTTATTGGATTGTCGGGGATGGATCTCAGCGGCGTCCGCCGCCGAAGCCGCCCTTGCCGCCGAAGCCGCCGCCCCGGCTGCCGCCGGAGGAGCGTCCGCCGCCGCCAAAGCCGCCGCGATTGCCGAAGCCCCCGGACCTGGACCCGCCGCCGAAGCTGCCGCCGGGCCGGGGCCCGTTAGACCGGGGCGGACGGGGCGGTGTGGGCCGGGGCGGACGGGGACCGCCGCCCATGGGTCCACCCATGGGACCGCCGGGACCCCGAGGGGGACGGGGCGGACGGGGCGGACGGGGCGCCCGGGGCCGACGGCCCCAGAAAATGGGATAGTACACCGTCCCGCCCATCATAGCCGGACGCCGGCGATAGCGGTTGTAGCGCATGCGGTCCAGCAGCGCCCAAACCACGAAAATGCACACGATCAGCAGCACCACACCGGCGATGCTGACGCCGGAGGCGCCGGCAGGCTCCTGCCAGCGCTGGCCCGGAGCCGGGGACTGACCGCCGGTACTTGAGCGGCCCAGGGTCTGGGCCAGGACCACGTCGGATTGGCGGAAGAAATCCACCGCTGCCTGGGAATAATCCCCGGCATAGTAGGGGGTGTCCAGGGCGGTTTTCAGCCGGGTCTGCTGGGTGTCGGTCATCAGGTCCGCCAGGTTGTCGCCGCAGGCCACATACCAGTCGCCGCCTTTGACCAGGAGCAGCAGCATATCGTTGGCTCCCAGGCCCCACCTGGCCCCCAGCTCCCTGGCGTAGTCCTCGCTGGACCAGCCCCGGATATCGTCCACGGCGGCCACCGCCACCACGGCGTAATATTGCTTGTTCCAGGCGGTGTTATAGTCCTGGATGGTCTGCCGGGTCTCCTGGTCCAGCAGGCCCGCCTCGTCGCAGATCCAGTTGTAATAGGACACCTCCGGCAGGGCGGCGGGCTTTTTGCTGATGCCGTAAACGCCGGAGCCGATGATGGCCAGGATCAGCACCACCAGCGCAAAGCCCCGTTTTTGATAGAATTTCATGGTGACGCCACCGGTCCTTTCGGGGAAAGTCTGTGTGCGGGCATCAGCCCCGGAGCTCCAGCAGCTTCTGCTTCAGCTCGCCCTCGATGCGGCCCAGCTCCACCTCGGCGGCCTTGCGCTTCTCGGCCCCCTCCTTCTGGATGTTCATCACCTCGTCCAGGGTGGAGATCAGCTGCTGGTTGGTGTGCTGCAGGGTCTCGATGTCCACGATGGAGCGCTCGGCCTCCTTGGCGGTGGCGATGGTGCCCATCTTCAGGGTGTCGGCGTTCTTGCGCAGGAGCTGGTTGGTCATCTCGGTGACGGCGTTTTGGGCGGCGGTGGCCTGACGGCTGTGCTCCATGCCCAGGGCCAGCACCATCTGGCTCTTCCACAGGGGAATGGTGTTCACCAGGGAGGACTGGATCTTCTCGATCATCTGGGTGTCATTGTTCTGCAGCAGGCGGGTCTGGGGCCCCATCTGCACGGACACCATCCGGGTCAGCTCCAGGTCGTGGAGCTTCTTTTCAAACCGGTTGCACAGGTTCACCAGGTCGTTATAGGCCTGGGCGTCCTCCGCCAGGCCGGACTGCTCCGCCTTTTTGCGCAGCTCCTCCAGCTCCGTGGACCGCACCTCCGCCAGCCGCTTCTTCCCGGCCAGAATGTACATGGTCAGTTCCTTGTAATACTTCAGGTTCAGCTCATACATCTGGTCAAACATGGCCACATCCTTCAGCAGGGTGATCTGGTGCTGCTCCAGGCTCTGGGCGATTTTGTCCACGTTGGCCTCCACCTTGCCGTACTGGGCCTTCATGGTCTCCAGCCGGTTGCCGGTCCTTCTGAATAGGCCCGCCAGGCCCTTCTTTTCCTCCTCCTCGCCGAAGCCCTTCAGCTCCACCACCAGCTGGCTCAGGTCCTTGCCGATCTCGCCCAGGTCCTTGTTGCGGACGCTGTTCAGGGCGTTTTCGGAGAAGCCCGCCACGCTCTTCTGGGCCGCCGCGCCGTACTGCAAAATCATGTTGGTGTCCCGGATGTCGATCTTGTGGGAGAAATCCTCCACCGCCTTCTTTTCCGCGTCGGTCAGCAGCTTTTCGTCCATCTCCACGGGCTCAATTTTCTTTTCCTCCTCCACCTGGGGGGCCTCCGGGGCTTCCGGAGTCAGGGTCAGAGTGGGCACTGCCTCGGCGGCAGCGGCGGTGGGGTCCAGGGTCAGCTGGGGGGTCATGTTATCGGTCATGGTAATCGTCCTTCCTTTATGAGTAATGGTGTCTTAAAGCTCCAATTGGATCCCGTCGTCCTGGGGGCCGTCGTCAGGCTTTGCCTGGGTGCGGTGAATGGGATCGTCGCTGAGGCCCTCCCGGGCCATCATGTTGTCCAGCACCGTGATATCCGTGGAGATATCCAGGGCCTGGTCGCCGAACAGGCTGTCCAGCTGCCGCTCGAAGGCGGTGACGATGGTGCTCATCATGCCCCGCACCCGCTCCATGGTGCCGGTGATGTTCTCCCCCTGAACGCCCTGGCGGCTCATGTCGTCATAGGCCCGCAGCAGCTTCAGGGTGGTGGGCAGATAGTAGCTCATGAACTTGCGGATCTGGGGCAGCTGGGAGGGATCCTTCTGCACCTGCTGAAAAATCTTGTCGGACACCTGGGAAAGCCGTTCAATCTGGGCGCTGATGGCCGCGTCCTGGATGCTGTCGTTCAGGCGGCGCATCTCGTCCAGAGCGCCCTTTCCCTGGGCGATCATCTGGTCCAGCTCCGGATTGCCGGTGGTCTCCGGCTCCTGGGGCACCTCCTCCACAATATCCTTGCAGAACAGCCGGGCGATGCCGTATACCACGGCGGAGGCCGCCAGGGCTATGACAAAGTGCCCCGGCCGGTACAGGGGGAACAGCAGGGCATACAGCACCCATGCAGCCGCCGCCGCATACAGCGGCGCAGCCGGTTTGTGAACGATTTTTTTCATCCCATCGCCTCCGAATTTGCGTTAAGACTATTATACCCCACAGGCCATTTTCGGTCAAGAAAAAAGCCTGTGGGGCGGGGAAAATCAGATGGCCACGGGGATCTTTTCGTCAAAGGGCAGGGGGTCGTACCCCTCCAGCCGGAAGCTGTCCCTGGTGAAGCGATAGAAATCCGTCACCTCCGGGTCCATGACGAAGGCCGGGGCCGGGCGGCCCTGCCGCTCCAGCAGCTGCCGCACCAGGGGGACGTGCCGGTCATAGATGTGGGCGTCGGCGATGACGTGGACCAGCTCCCCGGCCTCCAGGCCGGAGGCCTGGGCCATCATATGCACCAGCACGGCATACTGGGCCACGTTCCAGTTGTTGGCCGTCAGCATATCCTGGCTGCGCTGGTTCAGAATGGCGTTCAGGGTCCGGCCCGACACGTTGAAGGTCACGGAATAGGCGCAGGGGTACAGGGCCATCTCGTGCAGGTCCTGGAAGTTATACAGATTGGTCATGATCCGCCGGGAGGCAGGGTTGTGCCGCAGGTCATACAGCACCCGGTCCACCTGGTCAAACGCCCCCTCCGGGTATTGGTGCTTCACCCCCAGCTGATAGCCGTAGGCTTTGCCGATGGAGCCGTTTTCGTCGGCCCAGCTGTCCCAGATGTGGCCCCGCAGGTCGTGGATGTTGTTGGACTTCTTCTGCCAGATCCACAGAAGCTCGTCGATGCAGGTTTTGAAATAGGTGCGGCGGATGGTGAGAATGGGAAACTCCTGCCGCAGGTCGTAGCGGTTGACGATGCCGAATTTCTTCACCGTGTGGGCCGGAGTACCGTCCTCCCAGTGGGGGCGGACGTTCTGGTCTGTGTCCCACACCCCGTTTTCCAGGATGTCCCGGCAGTTCTGCTGAAATATTTCATCGGCGCGGCTCATAGGCGGCCCCTCCTTATACGTTTTGGGGTTATTGTACCATAACGGGGGGTAAGATACAAGGAAATGGCAGACATAAGGAAAAGTTGTTTGTTTCACCGGGCGGCTGGTGGTATATTATATGCGTATGATTATGTGAATCAGGAGGAAATGACTATGCAGTATGATGTGCTGATCGTGGGCGGAGGCCCCGGCGGAATCTACTCCGCCTATGAGCTGCTGGAGAAGCGGCCGGACCTGAAGATCGCCCTGTTTGAGGCGGGCCATGCCCTGGCCCGGCGGCACTGTCCCATTGACGGCGTGAAGGTGAAGTCCTGCGTCAAGTGCCCCACCTGCGCCATTATGAACGGCTTCGGCGGCGCCGGGGCCTTTTCCGACGGCAAATACAACATCACCAACCAGTTCGGCGGCACCCTGCACGAGTATATCGGCAAAAAGCAGGCCCTGGAGCTGATGGAATATGTGGACGAAATCAACGTGGCAAACGGCGGTGAGGGCACCCACCTGTACTCCACCGGCGCGACGCCCATCAAGAAGCTGTGCCTGGAGAACGACCTGCACCTGCTGGACGCCTCCGTGCGCCACCTGGGCACGGATAAGAACCTGGTGGTGCTGGAGCACCTGTATAACCGGCTGAAGGACAGGATGGACATCTACTTCGACACGCCGGTGCAGTCCGTGGAGCGCACCGACGGCGGCTACCGGGTGGTGACGGACAAGGGCAGCTACGACGGCCGCTACTGCGTCATCTCCGTGGGCCGCAGCGGCAGCAAGTGGATGGAGCAGGTGTGCCGAGAGCTGGACATCGCCACCAGGTCCAACCGGGTGGACATCGGTGTCCGGGTGGAGCTGCCCTATGAGGTGTTCGCCCACCTGACCGACGAGCTGTATGAAAGCAAGATCGTCTACCGCACCGAGAAGTTCCAGGACCGGGTGCGCACCTTCTGCATGAACCCCAAGGGCGCGGTGGTCAACGAGAACACCAACGGCATCGTCACCGTCAACGGCCACAGCTATGAGGACCCGGCCATGCACACCGAGAACACCAACTTCGCCCTGCTGGTGGCCAAGCACTTCTCCGAGCCCTTCAAGGATTCCAACGGCTACGGCGAGAGCATCGCCCGGCTGTCCAATATGCTGGGCGGCGGCGTCATCATCCAGCGCTTCGGCGACCTGATCCGGGGCCAGCGGTCCACCCCCAAGCGCATTGAGGAGAGCTTCGTGACCCCCACCCTGTCCGCTACTCCCGGCGACCTGAGCCTGGTGATGCCCAAGCGCATCCTGGACGGCATCATCGAGATGATCTATGCCCTGGATAAGATTGCCCCGGGCACCGCCAACGACGACACCCTGCTCTACGGCGTGGAGGTGAAGTTCTATAACATGGAGGTGCAGCTGGACAAGAACCTCCAGACCTGCCACCCGGGCCTGTTCGTCATCGGCGACGGCAGCGGCGTGACCCACTCCCTGTCCCACGCCAGCGCCAGCGGCGTGTATGTGGCCCGCTATATCGCGGAAAACGCCTAAAAATTGAAAACAACACGCACCCCCGGCGGATTCCGCCGGGGGTGCGCTTTCTTCTACATGTATCCTCTCAGAACAGCCCGGTGATGACGCCGTTTTCGTCCACGTCGATGTTCTCCGCCGCCGGGACCCGGGGCAGGCCCGGCATGGTCATGATGTCCCCGGTATAGGCCACGATGAACCCCGCTCCGGCGCTGACCTTCAGACTGCGGACGGTGACGGTGAAGTCCCTGGGGGCCCCCGGCAGGGCCGGGTCGTCGGACAGGGAATACTGGGTCTTGGCCATGCACACCGGCAGGTCGCCGAAGCCCAGCTCCGTCAGCCGCTTCAGCTGCTTCTGGGCGGCGGGGGTCAGCACCGCCTGGCTGCCGCCGTACACCCGGCCCACAATGGAGTTGAGCTTATAGATCAGGGAGGTGTTGTCGGGATAGGCGAAGGTGAACTCCTCCAGCCGGGGCTGATCGCACAGGCGCACCACCTCCCGGGCCAGGTCCCGGCCTCCCTCGCCGCCCTTGGCCCAGACCTCCGACAGCACGGCGTTGACTCCCAGCTCCCGGCACCGCTCCTGCACCAGCCGAAGCTCCTCCGCCGTGTCCGTGGGGAAGGCGTTGATGGCCACCACGCAGGGCAGGTGGAAGGTGTTGCGGATGGTGCCCACATGGTGCAGCAGGTTGGGCAGACCCTTTTCCAGGGCGGACAGATTCTCCCGGTTCAGCTCCGCCTTGGGCACGCCGCCGTGGTATTTCAGCGCCCGCACCGTGGCCACGATCACCACGGCGGAGGGCCGCAGGCCGGACAGGCGGCACTTGATGTCGAAAAACTTCTCCGCCCCCAGGTCGGCGGCAAAGCCCGCCTCGGTAACGGCATAGTCCCCCAATTTCAGGGCCATCCGGGTGGCGGTGACGCTGTTGCACCCGTGGGCGATGTTTGCAAAGGGCCCGCCGTGGATCAGGGCAGGGGAGTGCTCCAACGTCTGCACCAGGTTGGGCTTCAGCGCATCCTTCAGCAGGGCCGTCATGGCCCCCTCCGCCTTGAGATCGTGGGCCGTCACCGGCCGCCCGTCAAAGGTATAGGCCACGATCATCCGGCCCAGCCGGGCCTTCAGATCCGGAATATCGCTGGCCAGGCACAGCACGGCCATGACCTCGCTGGCCACGGTGATGTCGAACCCGTCCTCCCGGGGCACCCCCTGCATCCGGCCTCCCAGGCCGTCGATAACGTGGCGGAGCTGGCGGTCGTTCATGTCCACGCAGCGCTTCCACACGATCTGCTTGCAGTCGATGCCCAGGGCGTTGCCCTGCTGGATGTGGTTGTCCAGCAGAGCGGCCAGCAGGTTGTTGGCCGCCCCGATGGCGTGGAAATCCCCGGTGAAGTGGAGGTTGATGTCCTCCATGGGGATCACCTGGGCATAGCCGCCTCCGGCGGCCCCGCCCTTCACGCCGAACACCGGCCCCAGGGACGGCTCCCGCAGGGCGGCCACGGCGTTTTTGCCGATTTTCCGCAGGCCGTCGGTAAGGCCCACGGTGGTGGTGGTTTTCCCCTCCCCGGCGGGGGTGGGGGTGATGGCGGTGACCAGGATCAGCTTGCCGTCGGGCCGGTCCGCCCGGTCCCGCAGCAGGCGGTAGTCGATCTTGGCCTTATACCGGCCGTACTGCTCCAGATACTGGGGGTCGATGCCGCAGGCGGCGGCAATATCGCCGATGGGCAGGGGCGCGGCCTGCTGGGCGATCTGAATGTCTGTCATGTGGCTTCTCCTTCCGTTTTCCCTATATTTCCCTATCCAGGCCCCGGAGGGCCTGTGGGGTCTATTATACGGGATAGGCGGCGGGTTGTCACCAGGAAATTGGCATTTTCGTCAAAAAAACGGGGACCGTCCCACCGGAACAGTCCCCGTCACTAAAAGGGCAGCGCCTTTTTTGACTTATCCATAATACGCCATCAGCATGTCCACCACGGTGCCGTAGCTCTGGGTCCCCCGGGACTCGCCGCTGCTTTTCAGGAAGGAGTCGTACACCTTCTGGGCCGCGTCGTTCACCGGACCCTCAAATTCCGCCCAATAGGCGGAGTTGTCCCGCAGGTCCGCCACCACCGTGTCCGGCAGCAGCACCCGCACCTGCTTCCAGGCCTCCTGATCCGCCCGGTACAGGGCGTTGGAGAGGTAGGTGAACCCCATCAGCCACCCGGAGTAGCGATACGCCGGGCTCTGCGCCGTGGTGGAGGCGGCAATGGCGATGAAATTGCACTCCTGCTCCGATGCAATGCCCCGCTGATGGGCCATCTCATGGGCAATGGTGCTGGGCAGATAGCAGGCGGGGCTGTCGATGTTCAGGTTGGCCTCCCCGGTAAAGGGGAAGTAAAACCCCGTGAAGTCCATGGCGCTGAGGGCCGTGGAAAACCGCACTCCCTTGGGCACATGGTCCTCCATCACCAGGCACGGAAACTCCTCGTATATCCCGTCGAACACCCGCACGCTGTCAGCAAAGATGTCCGCCCGGCTTTCGGCAAACAGGCCGTTTTCGTCCCGCTGTATCTGATCGGCGCAGCCGGCCAGCTGCCGGGCGAAATACTCCGTCACCCGGGCCAGCTCCTCCGGTGTGGACTCCCGGGCATATACGCCGGACTGCTCCTGAAAGGACTCGGCGTAGTAGTTGACGCCCCACAGCAGGCTGAACCCGGCATACACCGTCAGCACAGTGCACACGGCGGTCAGGGCGAATCGGTACACTATCCGCCCCCGGCGGCCCTTTTCCGTGATCAGCCGCCGGACGGTGGCCCCCATCCACAGCAGAACCACTCCCGCCGCTATGGCATACAGCAGCTCTGCCACGGAGAAGGACGCCCGGTAGCACACCGCCGCCACCGCCCGCTCCAGGGGCATGATGATCCCCCGGCTGAACCGGGTCATCAGCCCCGGCACCGGCCGCAGGGCAAAGTACAGGGCCAGCACCCCGCACACCGACGGAAGCCAGATGTGCAGCCCCCGGTGCCGCCGGAAAAAGGCTCTCATAGCTCCAGCGGGCGGCCCGTCAGATACATCACCGTCCGCAATGCCGCGACGAGCTTGCCGCTCTCGTCCCGGATGTCCGTGCGGCTGAAGCCCATGTGCCCGCCCATCTTCTCCACGGTGCCCACGGCGGTGAGCTTCCCGGTTCCCGGCGCGGCGGACAGGTATTCGATGCTGGAGGACACCGTGAAGGTCACCTCCTGCCGCAGGGTCAGCAGGGCCATCCCCGCCGCCACATCGGCCATGGTAAACAGCACGCCGCCGTGGGGGGTGCCCCAGCAGTTCAGGCTGTCCGGCTGCAGCTCCAGCTCCACCGTGGCCGTGCCGTCGTCCACGGCGGTGACCTTCATATGATTATACTGACTGAAGGGCTCCGCCCCGGGGCCCTGGGATGATTGCAGTAATTTCTGTCTCCGTTCTTCGGTCATATGCGCTCACTCCGCCGCTGCCAGCAGCCGGCGGGTATATTCCTCCTTCGGATGGTCAAATAGCTCCTCCACCGGCCCCTGCTCCACGATGCGCCCCTGGTGCATCACCAGGCACCGGTCGCAGATCTCGTAAACCACGTTGAGGTCGTGGGAGATAAACAGATACGAAATGCCCAGTTCCCGGCGCAGCCGGGCGATCAGCTGCAAAATCTGGGCCTGGATGGTCACGTCCAGGGCCGACACGGCCTCGTCGGCCACAATCAGCTGGGGATGCACGATCAGGGCCGCCCCGATGCACACCCGCTGCCGCTGTCCGCCGGACAGCTGATGGGGCAGCCGGTCCCGGCACTCCGGGTCCAGGCCCACCAGCTCCATGGTCCGCTCCACCCGGCGGGCGATCTCCTCCTTGCCGTACTTCCCGTAAATGCGCAGAGGCTCGGCCAGAATCCAGCCCACGGTGCGGCTGGGGTTCAGGCTGCTGGCCGGGTCCTGGAACACCATCTGGGGCCGCTTGGTGAAGTGGGTCACCGTGCCGGTATAGTCCGGCACAAAGCCCAGAATGGTCCGGGCCAGGGTGGTCTTTCCGCTGCCGGACTCCCCCACCAGGCCCAGAATCTCCCCCCGGTGCAGGTCAAAGCTCACGTCATGGAGCACCTGCCGGCGCTTTCTGCGGCCGATGGTGCCGGAGGGCCGGTACCATACGTTCAGGTCACGGACCTGCAGAACAAGGTCCTGGCTCATAGCTTCCTCCTTGTGGGAATGGCGGCGATCAGCCGCTGGGTATAGGGGGCCTGGGGGTGGAAGAATATCTGATCCACCGGGCCGGACTCCACGATGTGTCCCTTCTCCATCACCGCCACCCGGGTGCACAGCTTCCGCACCACCGCCAGGTTGTGGGAAATAAACAGAATGGACATGCCCCGCTCCCGGTTCAGCCGCCGCAGCAGTTCCAGTATCTGGGCCTGGATGGTCACGTCCAGGGCCGTGGTGGGCTCGTCCGCCAGCAGCAGTTTCGGCCGGGGCAGGATGGCCGCCGCGATCATGGCCCGCTGCAGCATACCGCCGGACAGCTCGTGGGGATACTTCCGGTATACCTCCTCCGCCTCCGGCAGGTCCACGTCCCGCAGGGCCTGCAGGGCCAGCTCCCGCCGCTTTCCCGGCGGCAGGTCCGTGTGCACCCGCAGGCACTCCTCCACCTGGGGCCCGATGCGCATGGTGGGGTCCATGGCGCTCATGGGCTCCTGGAACACCACGCAGATGTCCCGGCCCTGGATGCTGCGCAGGGTGTCGCCGCTGCTGGTCAGCAGGTCCCGCCCGTCCAGCAGAATCTGGCCCCGGAAGGCCGCCTGCTCCGGCCGCAGCAGACCGGAGATCATCATGGCCGTGACGGTTTTGCCGCTGCCGGATTCACCCACCAGGCCCACGATCTCGCCGTCGCCCACCGTCAGGTCGATGCCCCGCACCGCCTCGTGGTCCGCCCCGTGAAACTGCACGTGCAGATCCCGGATCTCCAGCATACCGTCACCTCCCCCATTCCTTTTGCTGGAGCCCCTCGCCCAGCAGGCTGACGCCTAAAATCAGCAGCACGATCACGCCGCCCACCGTCAGCATATACCAGGGGGCCCTGGCCATATAGCTCTGGGACTCCGACAGCATGTACCCCAGGGACACGTCCGGGGGCTTCACGCCGATGCCCAGATAGCTCATGCTGGCCTCCGCCAGTACGGCGTTGTTAAACCCGATCACCAGCGTCGGCAGGAGCACCTGCCGGGTGTTGGGCAGAATATGCAGAAACATAATGCGCAGATGCCCCGCTCCCATGAGCCGGGCGCTTTTGACATAGTTCATCTCCCGGTGCCGGGCAAATTCGCTGCGGATCACCCGGGCATAGCTGGGCACAAAGGCGACGCCCAGGGCTAAAATCACGTTGTACTTGCCGAACCCCAGCAGCGAGATGAACACCAGCGCCAGCAGGATGCTGGGAAACGCCGTCACCGCGTCGTTGACGCGCATCAGCGCCTCGTCCAGCCAGCCGCCGAAATAGCCGGTAAAGGCCCCCACCAGGGTGCCCGCCGCCGCGCCGATGCACACGGTGGCGGCGCTGATGAAGAAGGTGGTGCCCGCCCCGGCCAGCACCCGGCTGAAAATGTCCCGGCCGAAGTTGTCCGTGCCGAACAGGTGCCGCAGGCACGGGGCCAGGAATTTCTCGCTGCCGGACATGGCCGTGGGGGAATAGGGGGTCCACACGCAGCCCACCAGGGCCAGGGCCGTCATCAATCCGGTGAGGATCAGCCCCGTCCGCAGATAGTGATTCTTTTTTTCGTTCAGCAGCAAGGCCCGCTCCCACCTTTCTTTTCCCGATATCTCACGTCAGCCGCAGCCGGGGGTCCAGCCGCTGGTTGATCAGGTCCGCCAGCAGGTTCACCAGCACCACCCAGAAGGCCACAATCACCACCACCGCCTGCACCACGGGATAGTCCCGGTTGGCGATGGAGGTCAGCAGCATCCGGCCCAGCCCCGGCAGGGAAAATACCTGCTCGATGACCACGGAGCCGGCCACAATGTCCGCCACGGTCATGGCCAGAAACGACACCACCGGCCCCATGGCATTGCGCAGCACATGGCGGTACAGGGTGGAACGGTCGCTGTTGCCCCGGCTGTGGGAGGTGCGGACATAGTCCTTCTGCAGCTCCGACAGAATGGACGAGCGCAGCATCTTCACCGTCATGGCCACCCTGGGCAGGGCGATGGACACGGCGGGGAACAGGAAGTACCACAGGCTGCCGCCGAAGTTGTCGCCGGGAGAAACGTAGTTTCCCGGCACGAACCACCGCAGCACCAGGCCGAACACATAGGTCAGCAGGATGCCCGTTACAAAGGCCGGGATGGCCATCAGCGCCTGGTTCACGGCGGTCATGGCCCGGTCCAGCCGCCCTCCGGCGTGGCGGGCGGTGAAAATGCCTAAGGGGATGGAAAAGGCCAGGATCAGCACAAAGGACATCCCCGTCAGAAGCCCCGTCACCGGCAGCTTCCCCGCCAGCATGGACGACACCGGCATTTTATAGCTGTAGGACGTGCCGAAGTCCCCCCTCAGGGCCCCCAGCACCCACTGGACATACCGCTCTAAAAACGGCCGGTCCAGTCCCATTTCCGCCCGCAGGGCGGCGATGCGCTCCGGGGTGGCCTCGGTACCCAGCAGCTTCACCGCCGGGTCCCCGGGGATCACCTGGAACGCCAGAAACGCCAGAAAAGAGACGATGACCATGGTCAGCAGCATCAGTCCGATTTTCTTGGCCGCGTATTTCATGGTCATCGCCTCTTTCAATTCAGTATAACGTTACCGCTGGGTCAGATAGACCGTGGACAGGTCCAGCACATAGATGGGATAGAACTTCAGTCCCCCCAGATCCTGCCGCATGGCCACCAGGTCGCACAGGTCCTGGATATACACGTTGGCGGCGGTGTCCGCCAGCATGGACTCCATCTGCTTGTACAGATCCGTCTGAGTGGCCTCGTCCTGGGCGTTGATAGCCTGCTGGAACAGGGTGTCATAGGCGGGGTTATTATAGTTGATGAAGTTCTTGCCGTAGTCGGAGGTGAACCGCTCCAGCATGGCCCGGGCGGTCATATTGGCGGCGTCCACGCCCACCACCGTGGCCTGGAACTGGCGGCCGTTATAGATGGTGTCCAGCCAGGTGCTCCATTCCACCGGCTGGATGGTCACGTTGATCCCCGCCTCCCGCAGCTGCTCGGCCACCACCTCGGCGGTGTCCATATGGGGCTGATAGTTGTTGGGAACGGAGATGGTCATGTCGAAGCCGTCGGGATACCCGGCCTGGGCCAGCAGCTCCTTGGCCTTGGCCACGTCGTGGGGATACTTATCCACCAGCTCCGGCAGGAAATACTTGGTGAATGCGGGATAGATGCTGCTGCCCACGGCGGTGCCGTGGCCGTCGGCCACCATGTCCATGATGCCCTGCCGGTCGATGGCATAGCACAGGGCCTGGCGCACCAGCTGGTTGTCAAAGGGCTTGGCCTGGTTGTTCAGATAGATGGCCTGCACCAGGTTCATGGTGCCCTCCAGCACCTGGAAGTTCTGGTTCAGCTGGGAGGCCTGGGCGGAGGTCAGGTGGGCGCACAGGTCGATGGACCCGCCGTTCAGGTTCATCACCAGAGCGTCGGCATTTTCGCAGATTTTATAGGTGACCTTGTCCAGCCACGCCGGGGCGCCCCAGTAATCCTCGAACCGCTCCATGACGAAGTCCTGCTGGGGGGTCCGGGACACGAACTTGAAGGGGCCGGTGCCCACCGGAGCCGTGTCCTGATTTTCATAGTCCGCGGGAATGATGGCGGCCGTCATATAGCTGATGAACTCCAGGTCCCGCTGTGCGATGGTAACGGCAACGGTCTTTTCGTCCAGGGCCTCGACACTCTTGACAGCAGAAAACGCCGCTACCAGAGGCTTCTCCTGACCCTCCGGCACAGCGGCGCAGCGATTGATGGAATATACAACATCCTCTGCGGTCACTGTCTGGCCGTTGTGGAACTTCACTCCCTCACGAAGCGTGAAGGTATAGGTGGTTCCATCCTCGGACAGCGTGTATTTCTCCGCCACAGCGGGGATCATTTCGCCGTCGGAATTGGGCTTCACCAATCCCTCGAAGATGTTGAACAAGACCTCTCTGGTTCCTGCGGCCACCGTCTGGTGGGGGTCAAGACTGTCGTCCAGGTCCTGGGCGATGCCAACGGTGATCTCGCCACCCTTGACCGGTTCGCCCGTTTTGCCGTTATTTCCTTGTCCGCCGGGGTCCTTGCTGCCGTCTCCGCATCCCGGGAGTACGGCGCCGACCATTACCAGCGCCAGGAAAAGAGCCAATAGTTTCTTCTTCATAGCTTTCTCCTTTTTCCTTGCCGCGACCTTGGCGGCAAGCCAGAAATAATGGTGTCAGGCGGCAGTGCGGACAGGCCCCGCCGCCCCTATTCAATTGTCGAAGTGGACTGTACCACATTTCCCCGTGGAATGCAAGGGCTTTTCGCAACTTTTCTCCCGGAATGTGAAAATTTTATCCATCTGTCGCCGTTTTCCCGGTTTTTTCCGCCGGTGGAGGGGTCTGCCTCCGGAACACAACATTGTGCACAATGACGTGCCATTTCCTCTGGGGAAAATATGGCGTCTGAGGGGGTTGTTTTGTGCAAATTGTGGTGTTATACTGTGCAATTGCGTGCCAGTATATTTTGGATAAGAGGTGTGTTTCATGGAAGCGACGCAAAAAAAGAGCGCCCTGTCCGTCAACATGACGGAAGGCTCCCTGTGGAAAAACATGCTGCTGTTCAGCCTGCCCCTGATGCTGACCCAGGTGCTGGAGGTGCTGTTCAACCTCAGCGACGTGGCCATTGCCGGCAAGTTCGCGGACTACCGGGCGCTGGGAGCCGTGGGCTCCACCACGCTGCTGGTGTCGCTGTTCACGGGACTGCTGATCGGCATGGGCAGCGGCGTCAACGTGGCGGTGGCCCGGGGCCTGGGCATGGGGGATAGGCAGCGGGTGGAAAAAACCGTTCACACGTCCTTTGTGCTGTGCGCCGCCATCGGCGTGGTGCTGTGCCTGATCTGCGTTCTGCTGGCCCGGCCCATGCTGGCCCTGCTGCACACCAAGGACGAGCTGATGGACGGGGCCGTGCTGTATCTGAAGATATACGCCCTGAGTATGCCGGCCATGGCCGTGTACAACTGCGGCAACGGCATCATGAGCGCCGTGGGCGACACCCGGCGGCCTCTGCTGTATCTGTCCGTTGCCGGTGTGCTGAACGTGGTTCTGAACCTGTTCTTTGTGATCCGCTGCCACATGGCCGCCGAGGGCGTGGCCATCGCCAGCGTCATCGCCCAGTGCCTGTCGGCCCTGCTGATCGTGCTGCACCTGCTGCGGCGGAAGGACGCCTGCCGCCTGGAGCTGCGCCGCCTCCGGGTCCATCCCCAGGAGGCCCGGCGGGTCCTGGCCATCGGCATCCCCACGGGGCTGCAGAACGCCATTTTCGCCGTGGCCAACCTGTTTGTCCAGGTGGGCCTGAACTCCTTCGACGCCGTCACGGTGTCCGGCAGCTCCGCCGCCGCCAACGCCGACACCCTGCTGTTTAACATGATGGCGGCCTTCTATACCGGCTGCGCCAGCTTCGTCAGCCGGAACTGGGGCGCCGGCAAAACCGAGCGCATCGTCAAAAGCTATCTGGTGAGTATGTGCTACGCCGCCGGGGTGGGGGCCGTGTGCGGTCTGCTGCTGCTGTTTTTCGGCCGGAGCTTCCTGGACCTGTTTGCCAACGAGACGGCGGTCATCGACGCGGGCATGCAGCGGCTGCGGATCATGAGCTTTTCCTATGTGGTGTCCCCGCTGATGGACGCCAGCATCGCCGCCTCCCGGGGCATCGGCAAAAGCGTAGGCCCCACGGTGATCGTCATTCTGGGCTCCTGCGTGTTCCGGGTCATCTGGGTATACACCGTGTTCGCCTGGCTGGGCACCATCACCTCCCTGTATCTGCTGTATATCTTCTCCTGGACCATCACCGGCGCCGCCGAGATCGTCTATTTCCGCCGCAGCTATAAGAAGGTCATCCTGTCGGCCCAGAGCTGGTAAAGACTTCTGCGGCCCGCTGCGCAGGGCTGGACTTGTTGACAAGTTAAAAAACCGGGACGCTGCGGCGTCCCGGTTTTTTTTGCGAAATGGTCAATAAATAGGGCTTATTCCTGGTCCAGGACCAGCTCCATGGTGTCCTGGGCGATCATCAGCTCCTCGTTGGTGGGGACCACCATCACGGTGACGGGGGCGCCGTCCCGGGAGATGATCTGCTCCTTGCCCCGGCAGCGGTTCTTCTCCGGATCGCAGGTGATGCCCATGAACTCCAGGCCCTGGAGGATGTGGGCACGGGTCTCGGCGGAGTTCTCGCCCACGCCGGCGGTGAACACCACCACGTCCACGCCGCCCATGGCGGCGGCGTACTCGGCGATCATCTTGCGGACCCGGTACTCGAAGATCTCCAGCGCCACGGTGGCCCGGTGATGGTCCTTCTCCGCCGCCTGCTCCAGATCCCGGAAGTCGGAGGACACGCCGGACAGACCCAGCATGCCGGACTTCTTATTCAGCAGGTTCACGGCCTCGGAGATGGTCATGTCGTACTTGTTGGCAATGAACTCCACCACGCCCACGTCCATGTCACCGGCCCGGGTGCCCATGGGCAGGCCCGCCAGCGGCGTCAGGCCCATGGAGGTGTCCACGCAGCGGCCGCCGTCGATGGCGGCCAGGGAGGAGCCGTTGCCCAGGTGGCAGGACACCACCTTCAGCTCCGCCGGGTCACGGCCCAGGATCTCCGCCGCCCGCAGGGACACATAGCGGTGAGAGGTGCCGTGGAAGCCGTAGCGCCGGATCTTGTCGTTTTCATAGTACTCATAGGGGATGGAGTACAGATACGCATGCTCGGGCATGGTCTGGTGGAAGGCGGTGTCGAACACCGCCACCTGGGGCACATCGTGGCCCAGGACGGCCCGGCAGGCCTCGATGCCGATGATGTTGGCCGGATTATGCAGAGGCGCCAGGGGGGTGCAGTCCTCCACCGCCTGCATCACCTGGTCGGTGATGAGGACGGAGCTGGCGAAGCTCTCGCCGCCGTGGACCACCCGGTGACCCACCGCGTCGATCTCCTTCATGGAGGAGATGACGCCGTTGTCCGGGTCCACCAGGGCGGACAGCACCGCCTGGATGGCCTCGGAATGGGTGGGCATGGGGACGTCCGCCGCCGACACGGCGGCCTTGCCCTCCACCTGGGGCTTATAGGTGAATTTTCCGTCAATGCCGATGCGCTCGCACAGGCCTTTGGCCAGCAGATGGCCGGTTTCCGGGTCCAGCAGCTGATACTTCAGGGATGAGCTGCCGGCATTGATGACTAATACTTTCATGAAAGACCTCCTTGATTTTTGGTCCCACATTACATGCTGCAGGTTCCTTCTTCTCTATCTCGCAGGATATTGTATCGAAAAGACGGCGGCTTGGCAACCTTTTTTGGAAATAACTGGAAGCAAAATGAAAAAATAGCGGTCAAGGTTTTAACAATGTCAGGTATAGGAAACGGCTGTATTTCATAGGCGGACAAATATGTGAAAATCCTGGCAAACGGGTGAGTCCGCTTGTCAGAAATTTCACGGAGCATCCGCCTGTCAGGCGGGAAGCGGTCGATAGGAGCCAAGGAAAGTCTGTCCGTCACAGGGGGACAGATGGGAAGCGCTTTCCCGGAAAACGGGGTGAAAAAAGCCCCGGCAGCGGCGCTGCCGGGGCTTCCATATTCTGGAAATTATTGCAGGATGCGGGCCGCGGATTCCTCGGCGAACTGCTTGCTGTAAAGATCGTGGTAATAGCCATGGCGGCGCAGCAGCTCCTGATGGGTGCCCTGCTCCACGATGCGGCCGTCCCGGACCACCAGGATCATGTCCGCCTTGCGGATGGTGGAGAGCCGGTGGGCGATCAGGAAGGAGGTGCGGTCCTGGAGCAGGTGGTCGATGGCCTGCTGGATCAGCTGCTCGGTCTGGGTGTCGATGGAGGAGGTAGCCTCGTCCAGGACGAAGATGCGGGGGTCCGCCAGCACGGCCCGGGCAAAGGAGATCAGCTGCTTTTCGCCGGTGGAGAGCCGTCCGCCGCCCTCGCCCACGTCGCTGTCCCAGCCCTTTTCCAGCTTGGCCACCACCGTGTCGGCGGACACGGCCCGGGCGGCGGCCTCCACCTGCTCATCGGTGGCGTCCAGCTTCCCGTAGCGGATGTTCTCCCGGACGGTGCCGGAAAACAGGTGGGGGTCCTGGAGCACATAGCCGATGCTGCTGTGGAGCCACAGCTGGCTGCGCTGGCGGTAGTCCACGCCGTCGATGAGGATCTGGCCCTCCGTGGGCTCGAAGAAGCGGCAGGCCAGGTTCACCAGGGTGCTCTTACCCGCGCCGGTTTCGCCCACGATGGCCACGGTGGACCCCTGGGGAATGTGCAGGGAGAAGTGCTCCAGCACGTTGCCGCCGCCGTCGGGATAGCGGAAGGTCACGTCCCGGAACTCGATCTCGCCCCGGATGGGCTCCCAGTTCTCCCGCTTGGGGTGGAAGGCGTCGCCGTACTTCTCGATGACCTCCGGGGCGTCCTGAATCTGGGGGGTCTTGTCCATCAGGTCCATGACCCGCTCGATGGAGGCCTGCAGGGAGATGAACTCGGCGATGTTGGCGGCGGTCATCTGGATGGGCTCGAAAATGCCCACGGCATACGTGGTGAAGGTAGAGAGGGTGGCCAGCTCCAGCAGGTGGTCGGAGACCATATAGCCGCCCCGCAGCAGCACAATGGCCACGGCCATGGTGCTGGCAAACAGCACCAGCGGGATATACACCGCGTTGAGCCGGGCCGCGCCGATGCCGGCGTCGTGCATCTGGCGGGTCAGGTCCCGGAAGGCGGCCACGGTCTGCTCCTCGGTGCCCAGGGTCTTGGTGGTTTTGGCGCCGGTGATGCCCTCGTTGAAGGAGCCGGTGATGCGGGAGTTCAGCTTCCGGACCTTCCGGTTCCAGCGGAGGATGCGGTTCTGGAAATACCCGGTGAGCACCGCCATGACAGGCACGATGACGATGACCACCAGGGCCAGCCGCCAGTTCAGGGCCAGCATGGCCGCAAAGGTGCCCAGCACATAGAACAGGGCCCAGAGGATATCCGTCATGTTCCAGGCGATCATGCTGGCGATGCGGTTGGTATCGCTCATGACCCGGGTCAGCAGATAGCCCACGGGAGTCACGTTATAGAAGGAGAAGGACAGGGTCTGGAGATGGTGGAACAGGGAGCGGCGCATATCCCGGCCCATGTTCATCTCGATGGTCATGGAGTTGCGGGCAAAGGCCACCACGGACAGGGCCTGTAAAAGAATTACCAGCAGATACACCAGGGAGAAGGGCACGATGCCCCGGAGGGAGTCCGCCTGGATGAAATTCCGGATGGCGTAGCGCTGGAACAGGGGAATGGCCACGTCCACCAGGGCGCACAGGCCGTTGAACACCAGCATCCCCACAAAGTCCCGGCGGAAGGGCCGCACAAAGGGCGTGAGCCTTTTCCAGATGCTCCAGTCAAAGGATTTTGTATAATCTTTCTCGTCGAAGGCAGCCATCAGGCGTTCCCTCCTTCCTCCACCAGCGCGCGGTCATCGCTGCGCATCTGGATGTCGTAAATATCCCGGTAAATGCCGGGGCGGTCAATCAGCTCCCGGTGGGCGCCCAGGGCGGACACCCGGCCGCCGTCCAGCACCAGGATGCGGTCGGCCTGCATCAGGGTGGTGACCCGGTGGGAGATCAGCAGCACCGTGGCGCTGTGCAGGGTGTCCCGCAGGGCGGCGCGGATTTTGGCGTCGGTTTCGGCGTCCACGGCGGACAGGGAGTCGTCAAACACCATAATGGGGGCCTGCTGCATCAGCATCCGGGCGATGGCCACCCGCTGCTTCTGTCCGCCGGACAGGGTGACGCCCCGCTCGCCCACCACGGTATCGTACCCCTGGGGGAAGGCGGAGATGGCCTCGTCCACGCAGGCCACGGCGGCGGCCCGGCGCATGGCCTCGTCCCCGGCGTCCGGCCGCACGGCGCAGATATTTTCCCCCACGGTCTGGGAGAACAGGAAAGGCTCCTGGAGCACCAGGCCGATCTGGCGGCGCAGGGATTCCCGCTTCATGCGGCGGATGTCCACCCCGCCGATGGTGATGGAGCCGCCGCCCTCCGGCAGGTCATACAGCCGGTCCAGCAGGTGCACCAAAGTGCTCTTGCCGGAGCCGGTGCCCCCCAGGATGGCGAAGGTCTCCCCTTGGTGAATGGTAAAGGACACGTCCTCCAGCACCGGCTGGCCGTCGTAGGCAAAGCTGACGTGGTTAAAGACGATGTCGCCGTTTACGGCGTCCACGGCGTCGGGCAGGTCCCGCTCCTCCCGGGCGTTGAGGATATAGCCCACCCGGTCCATGGACACCCCGGCCTTGCTCATATCGGACAGCACCCGGCCCAGGGAACGGACGGGCCAGGCCAGGGCCTCGTTATAGGTGACGAAGGCCACAAAGGAGCCCAGGGTCATCCGCCCGGCTACGCATTCGCAGGCGCCGGCCACCACGATGACCATCACCTGCAGGCAGGTCAGCAGGGTGCCGGAGGCCCAGTATACGGACAGGAGCTTTCCCAATCTGATCCACAGCTGGGAGAAGCGCTGGTTTTTCCCGTTGAACTTCTCCTCCTCATACCGCTCCCGGCCGAAGGCCCGGACCACCCGGACGGCGGTGAGGTTCTCCTGGGCGCAGGTGGTCAGGTCGCCCTCCGCCTCGTCGGCGGCCTGGAACCGGCCGGAGATTTTCTTGTAGAACACACCGGAGGACAGGCCCACAATGGGGATGAACAGCGCCGAGATCAGGGACAGGCGCAGGTTCATGGTGAACATGATGCACAGGTACAGCACGATCAGGAACACCGTGCGCACCACCTCCACCAGCTGGTTGCACACGAACTGGCGGATCACATCCACGTCGGAGGTGCAGCGCTGGATGATATCGCCGGTGGGGTTATTTTTGTGCCAGGCAAAGGGCAGATACTGGATGTGGCGGTACAGATCGTCCCGGATGCCCTTGACGTAGCTCTCGGAGCCCCGGGCCAGCTGGAGCCGCTGGCCGTAGCTGCACACGCCCCGCAGCAGGGCCGTCAGCAGGACGGCGGCAGCGGCCCACCACAGGGCCCGCAGGGGCTGGGCCTCCAAGGCCGCCCAGTTCAGCCAGGACATCAGGAATCCGGGCAATTTGGGCGTTTCGGGCCCCAGGATGGAGTCCACGGTGATGCGGATGATCTGGGGCGTCAGGGCGTTGAACACCATGGCCAGGCACGCGCACAGCAGCGCCGCCGCAAAGTGCCCCCAGCAGGGGCGCAGATATTTCCCGATGAGAGACAGTTTCTCCCGCCGGGATAATTTTCGGGTGGTTTCCATGAAGGCAAAAACACTTCCTCTCTCATTCTTCTCTCTTTTCCAAATTCCGGGCACGAAAAAAGCGCCCTCCTTCCGAGGACGCCGACACAGCCGCAAGGGGCCCGCCCTATCTTCTGGCAGGCTCGTTACAGGCGCACAAGGGTCCCCGACACGACAAAAGCGTTATAAATCATCATATCGGGCACCACCTTTCTTATCAGATGGGTTCAGTATACACGGGCAGGAAACATTTGTCAAGCCGATTTGTCCGCCGGGTAAAAAACCGGAGGATTTTTCAAAATGTTGTGGCGCGGGAGGCAAAAATATAGTATACTAAAACCATGACAACCTGAGGTTGCGCAGAAAAATCCAGTTTTTTCCCGGGTGCAAACGGAGGTTGGTAGACATTGCGGCCCGTTTCCGGTAGGATGGGGTCAGAGAGAAACGGAGGGACAGGGCCATGGCTTTTGGAGAACGGTTACAGGAGGTGCGCCGCCGGGCGGGACTGACCCAGGAGCAGTTCGCAGCGGAGCTGAAGGTGTCCCGGCAGGCGGTGAGCAAATGGGAGTCCTGCCGGGGATATCCGGAGATCGAGAAGATCCTCTATATCTGCAACCGGTATCAGGTGTCCCTGGATGAGCTGTTTTCCCAGGAGGTGCCCCGGGAAGCCCCGGTGCAGGACGCGCCCAAGGCCCCGCTGCCGGAGAAAACCCTGAAAACGGCGCTGTCCGCGTTTTTCGCCAATCTGGCCCCCCGGGAGAAGTGGCTGGGCATCGGCGCAGTGGCCGTGACCCTGGCTCTGGCCCTGGTGCTGGGGCTGTGTCTGAAAGGAGGAAGCACCGATATGATGACGCTGATCTGGATCGCCGCCATGGTGATCTTCGGCGTGGTGGAGGCCATCACCGTGGGGCTGACGTCCATCTGGTTCGTAGTCGGCTCCGTGGCGGGGCTGATTGCCGCCATCTGCGGCGGTCCCATCTGGCTGCAGCTGGCCCTGTTCTTCGTGGTGTCCATCGTGTGCCTGGCGGCCACCCGGCCCCTGGTGAAGAAGCTGCTGCACAAGGACGTTACCGCCACCAACGCCGACCGCGTGCTGGGCCAGACCGCCCGGGTCACGGAGAGCATCGACAACGCCGTGCCCACCGGGGCGGTGTATGTGGGCGGCATGACCTGGACCGCCCGCAGCGAAAGCGGCCAGCCCATCCCCCGCAACGCGCAGGTGAAGATCGTCCGCATGGAGGGCGTGCGCCTGTTCGTGGAACCCGTGTAAGTCCGTAAACACTACTTATATTAAAAACAGGAGGAAAATCACATGCCAAGCAACATCTCTATCCCCGGCGCAGTGGCCATCGCCATTCTAGTGGTGCTGGTGCTGATCGTTATCGTCCGGAACATCTATGTGGTGCAGCAGTCCAAGGCCTATGTGGTGGAGCGACTGGGCGCTTTCCACTCCGTGTGGGGCGTGGGCCTGCATCTGAAGGTCCCGTTCATCGAGCGGGTGGTGAAGAAGGTCAGCCTGAAGGAGCAGGTGGCGGACTTCGACCCCCAGCCGGTGATCACCAAGGACAACGTCACCATGCAGATCGACACCGTGATCTATTTCCAGATCACCGACCCCAAGCTGTATACCTACGGCGTGGAGTATCCCATGAACGCCATTGAGAACCTCACCGCCACCACCCTGCGCAACATCATCGGCGAGCTGGAGCTGGACCAGAGCCTGACCTCCCGCGATACCATCAACGCCAAGATGCGGGCCATCCTGGACGAGGCCACGGACCCCTGGGGCATCAAGGTCAACCGGGTGGAGCTGAAGAACATCCTGCCGCCCCGGGAGATCCAGAACGCCATGGAGAAGCAGATGAAGGCCGAGCGGGAACGCCGGGAGTCCATCCTGCAGGCCGAGGGCGAAAAGGCCAGCAAGATCCTGGTGGCCGAGGGCGAGAAGCAGTCCGCCATTCTGAAGGCCGACGCCGCCAAGCAGGCCCGGATCATGGCCGCCGAGGCCGAGGCCACCTCTATCATGAAGGTGCAGCAGGCCCTGGCCGACGCCATGCGGATGCTCAACGAAAACGCCCCCAACGACCAGGTCATCAAGCTCAAGAGCCTGGAGGCCCTGCAGAAAATGGCCGACGGCAAGGCCACCAAGATCATCATCCCCAGCGAGATCCAGGGTCTGGCGGGCCTGGCGGCCAGCGCCAAGACGCTGCTGGAGAGCGATCCTCCCCAGGAGTAAAAATCTTTCGGGAAAATTTTACCGTTTGTTGCAATTGCAACTTATAGAACGGCTCCATCCGTGTTATACTGCATTCAGTCAATGAGGGAGCCAGCGGTTCCCAAAACCAATAAATGCTGAATAAAACGGAGGAAATTTACTATGAAAAAGTGGGTCTGTCCTGTTTGCGGTTACGTTCATGAAGGCGAGAATCCCCCGGCCGAGTGCCCGGTGTGCCATGTCAGCGGCGATAAGTTCACCCTGCAGGCCGAGGAAAAGACCTGGGCTGCCGAGCACGTGGTAGGCGTGGGCAAGGTCTTTGGCGAGGATGTTCCCGCCGAGGTCCGCGAGGAGATCATCGCCGGTCTGCGCGCCAACTTCGAGGGCGAGTGCAGCGAGGTGGGTATGTACCTGGCCATGGCCCGTGTGGCCCACCGCCAGGGCTATCCCGAGATCGGCATGTACTGGGAGAAGGCCGGCCTGGAGGAGGCCGAGCACGCTGCCAAGTTCGCCGAGCTGCTGGGCGAGGTGGTCACCGATTCCACCAAGAAGAACCTGCAGATGCGCGTGGACGCCGAGAACGGCGCTACCGCCGGTAAGTTCGAGCTGGCCAAGCTGGCCAAGAAGTACAACCTGGACGCCATCCACGACACCGTCCACGAGATGGCCCGGGACGAGGCGAGACACGGCAAGGCCTTTGAGGGCCTGCTGAACCGGTACTTCGGGAAATAAGGAATTGCATAAAAAGGGGAGAGGCTGCAAGCCTCTCCCCTTTTTATGCAATCAAGCGTCAAAAAGCTCCGGTCGGGCCGGAGCTTTTTGATATTTACCGGTCGTTCTGGTCGCCGGACACGGCATCCCTGGCCTTGTTGACCACGTCCTCCACCATGTCGGGCTGGGTGTTGGTATAGCTGCCGTCCATATACTGAGCCCCGCCAAAGGCCAGGATCAGGTTGAACACGAAGGGCAGCAGCAGCAGACCGATGGCAAAGCCCACGCCCTGGTTGAAGGCCTTGGCCAGGTCCACCATCATCTTGATGGCGAAATAGATGTTGTAGAAGGGGATCAGCAGCAGCAGGAACTTCCAGCCGTTGCCGTACAGCACCTTGCACAGAACATAGGTGCTGTAGATGGGGACGATGCCCTCCCAGCCCTGGCGGCCCATCTTCTTGAAGATCATCCAGGAACCCACCATGGACAAAATCGCTCCGATAATTTCCAAAAGCATAATTTGTTCTCCTTTTTCTCTTATTCTCTCTGTAACAATATACACTCGTTACAAGCTCAGTATAACAGAAATTCCCCAAAAAGCAAGAAAATTCGATTCATCGAACAGCAGAATTCTGCGGTGCGTTCAAGGCGATGCTTTATCTCGCTGTTTCCACAAAAAAACCGGCTCATTTCCCGGCAAGAGTCACAAATTTCGCAGAAGCGGGGAGCTTTTGTCGAAACAGGGGTTGCGGGAAAAGGTACATAATGGTAGAATTGAGTTGCTGCGCCCAGAAGGCGCAGTGGAAAACAATTCAGAAAAGGAGAGAGTTTATGGATCGTTTCTTCCATGTAACCGAAAAAGGCTCCACCATCCGGACGGAGATCATGGCCGGTATCACCACCTTCATGGCTATGGCCTACATTCTGATGGTCAATGCCGGTATGTTCTCGAACCCCTTTGGCGACGGCACAGACGTGCTGGGCGTCAGCTACGGGGCCATTTACGTGGCCACCGCCATTTCCGCCGTGGTGGGCACCCTGCTCATCGGCCTGCTGTCTAACCTGCCTCTGGCGCAGGCCTCCGGCATGGGCCTCAACGCCTATTTCGTCTACACCGTGTGTGTGGGCCTGGGCCTGAGCTATGCCAACGCCCTGGTGCTGGTGCTGTTCGATGGCATCATCTTCGTGCTGCTGACCGTCACCGGTCTGCGCAAGATCATCTTCGACTCCATTCCCCACGAGGTCAAGGTGGCCATCTCCGCCGGTATCGGCCTGTTCATCGCCTTCATCGGCCTGCAGAACGCCGGCATCGTGGTCAACGACGCCTCCACCTGCGTGAACCTGCATTCCTTCAATGTGTTCACCGGCGAGCAGACCTGGGCCACCATCTTCCCCATGCTCATCACCCTGATCGCCGTGTTCGCCATCGGCGCCATGAGCAAGAAGAAGGTCCGCGGCGCGGTGCTGTGGGGTATTCTGGGCGCTGCCGTGCTGTACTATGCCATCGGCCTGATCACCGTTCCCGGCTTCTATGCCTCCGCCGTGGCTCCCAACCTGACCTCCGACTTCTTCGGCGCTTTCCGTGATTTCGGCACCCAGGCCTTCGCCGCGGTGTTCAAGTCCGGCTTTGACTTCTCTGCCTTCATTGCCGCCAACGGCACCGGCGCTTTCGTGGTGATGCTGCTGACCACGATGCTGGCCTTCTGCATGGTGGATATGTTCGACACCCTGGGCACCCTGTACGGCGCCTGCTCTGCCGGCAACATGCTGGATAAGGACGGCAACGTCCCCAACATGGACCGTGCTATGCTGGCCGATGCCTGCGCTACCTGTGCCGGCGCCGTCTGCGGCACCTCCACCGTCACCACCTTCGTGGAGTCCTCTGCCGGCGTGGCCGAGGGCGGCCGCACCGGTCTTGCCTCTATGGCTACCGCGGTGATGTTCTTCATCGCCATGTTCCTGTCCCCCGTGGCCCAGCTGATCCCCACCTATGCCTGCGCCGCGGCCCTGATCTATGTGGGCGTTCTGATGATGTCCAACGTCCGCAACATCAACTGGGACGATCCCGCCGCCGCCGTCACCGGCTTTGTCACCGTGGCCTTCATGCCCCTGACCTACAACATTTCCTACGGTATTGCCTTCGGCCTGATCTCCTACGTTTTCGTGAAGATCTTCACCGGCAAGATCAAGGAGATCAACGTGGGCACCTGGATCATCAGCATCCTGTTCGCCCTGATGTTCTTCCTGACCCGGTAAATCTGACCGCAAAAAATTCCGGTGCTTCGGCACCGGAATTTTTTTCAAACAGAAAACTCCCTCCGCCAGCGGCAGAGGGAGTTTTCTGTGTGTTTGTTAGGAGAGAGAGAAAATCACATAAGGAATGGTTCCTTTGTACAGGTAAAAGAATACCTTGTAAACATGGCGAAATCATGAAATCCACGTGAACTTTTTGTGAACATCGCAGATTTTTTCAGAATTTCTTGCTCTCCGCCACCGCCAGCTGGTCGCAGCGGTTGTTTTTCTCGTTGGAGGCGTGGCCCTTGACCCAGTGATAGTGCACCTCATGCCGGGCGACCAGGGGCAGCAGCTCCTGCCACAGGTCCACGTTCAGGGCGGGCTTTTTGTCGCTTTTAATCCAGCCCTTTTTCTTCCAGCCGTACACCCAGCCCTTGGACAGGGCGTCGATGACGTATTTGGAGTCGGAGTACAGCTCCACCACGCAGGGTTCCTTCAGGCAGGACAGGGCCCGGATGACGCCGGTAAGCTCCATGCGGTTGTTGGTGGTGTCCGCCGCGCCGCCGGACAGCTCCTTTTCCACGCCGTTCCACTCCAGGATGGCCCCCCAGCCCCCGGGGCCGGGGTTGCCGGAGCACGCGCCATCGGTATAGATCGTAACTGTTTTCATAGAATCATCCTGTTATTCCACCGCGATCACGGTGAGACGGTCTCCGTCCACGGTGAATTTCACGTTGCGCCCGGCGAAGGACAGGCCGTATACCCGCTGTGGGTCCTCCTGATACCGGGGCCGGGGATCCCCGGCCAGCACCCCTAAAAGCCCCTCCCGGCTGTCCGCCGGGATATGCTCCAGCAGGGCAGGGGAGCACTCTACCGTCAGCGGCTCATGGGCCAGACCGTCGGTAAAGCCGCCGGCGGCCTGGGGGTGGCTGTCGGTATAGGGGAGATAGGGCTTGATGTCGAAGATCGGCGTCCCGTCCATCAGGTCCGCCCCGGACACATGGAGCACCGGCCCCAGGGCCGGGTCCAGCTCCACCCGGTCCAGCCGCACGGAGGACAGCCCCAGAGCGTTGGGCCGGAAGGGGGAGCGGGTGGCGAATACCCCCATGCGGCGGTTGCCCCCCAGCCTGGGGGGCCGCACCGTTGGGGACCAGCCCTCCCGCACCGCCCGGGAAAACTGCCAGATCAGCCAGATATGGGAGAAGTCCTCCAGGCCCCGGACGGCGTCCGGGTTCCGGTACTCCGGCTCAAAGATCACCCGGCCCCGCAGCTGGGGCACCAGGCCGCTCTGCCGGGGCACGCCGAATTTCTCCGGCAGCTCCGTCCGGATCCGGGCGATGATCTTCATCTCCGTCACAGCTTCCTCCGTCCGGAATCTGTCAGGTGGGCCTTGATATCCTTGGGCAGGCGGCTCATGCGGAACAGCTCCCCCGCCACGATCACCACCATGCCCAGGGCAATGACCACAATGTTCTGCCACTTGATGGCCGTCAGGAACATGGCGCACAGCACCAGCAGCAGCACCCAGTTGACCCGGGCGTTGCGCTCCTCGATGTCCTGCAGCTCCTGGCTTTTCAGATAGATCACGCCGTCATATTCAAATTCCTGGGTCTTGCTGGGGTCATGATACAGCGTCTTGGTGAAATACTGCCATCGGGTCAGGGGGGCGTACATCTCCTTTTTCTTACTCATGGCTCGGCTCCTTTTCGGCGTCCTGCTCCCGGTCCGTCAGGGCCATGGAGATGACGTGGTCGCCCTCTTCCTTAAAGCGCATAACGATAACGCCCTGGGTGGCCCGTCCGGCCACCCGGATGTTCTCCACCGCCGTGCGGATAAGAATGCCTGCCTCCGTCACCAGCAGCAGGTCCTCGGCGCCGTCCACCACCTTGATGCCCACGATGGGGCCGGTTTTCTCCGTGACCATATAGTTGCGGATGCCCAGGCCGCCCCGGGCGGTGATGCGGTATTCCTCCACCGGGGTGCGCTTGCCGAAGCCACGCTCCGTAATGGACAGCACCGTCTTGCCGGGCTGGGCCAAGGCGGCGCCCACCACATAGTCGCCCTCCCGCAGGCGGATGCCCCGGACGCCCACGGCCGTGCGGCCCATGGCCCGGACGTCGGTCTCATCGAAGCAGACGGCCTGTCCGTCGTGGGTGGCGATGAGGATCCGTTCGCTGCCGTGGGTCTCCAACACGTCGATGAGCCGGTCGCCCTCGTCCAGGGTCAGGGCCCGGATGCCGTTGTTGCGGAGGTTCTTCAGGGCCGATACCTCCAGGCGCTTCACGGTGCCGTTGCGGGTAGTCATGAACAAATACAACTGGTCGTCGCCGGTTTCCCGGAAGTGCAGCATAGCCTGGACCCGCTCGCCGGTCTCCACCTGCAGGATGTTCACGATGTTGGTGCCTTTGGCAGCCTTGCCGCTTTCGGGGATGAGATAGCCCTTCTTCTTATACACCTTGCCGGTGTCGGTAAAGAACAGAATATAGTCATGGGTGGAGGCGGTGAACACGTCCACCACGGTGTCCTCGTCCCGGGTGGTGATGCCCTTCTTGCCCATGCCGCCCTTACTCTGGGCCGCATACTCGCTGACGGGGGTGCGCTTGATGTACCCGTTGGCGGTAAGGGTGAAGACGCACTCCTCCTCCTCGATCAGGTCCTCGATGTCGATCTCGTCCTCCACGTCCTGAATCTCCGTCTTGCGGTCGTCGCCGTACTTGTCGGAGATGGCCTGCAGCTCCTCCTTGAGGATGGCCTTCACCAGGTTCTCGTCTCCCAGCACCCGCAGGTAATAGGCGATCTTCTCCTCCAGCTCCTGATACTCGTTCTGGAGCTTTTCCCGGTCCAGCCCCTGCAAAGCCTTCAGACGCATATCCAGAATGGCCTGGGCCTGGACGTCGTCCAGCCCGAAGCGCTGCATCAGGTTCTCCTTGGCATTGTCATAGCTGGTGCGGATGATGCGGATGACCTCATCGATGTTGTCCTGGGCGATCAGCAAACCCTCCAGCAGATGGGCCCGCTCCTGGGCCTTCTTCAGGTCGTATCTGGTGCGGCGGACGATGATCTCCTCCTGGAAGGCCAGGTACTCGTCGATGATATGCCGCAGGGAGAGAATTTTCGGCTGGGACTGGTTCTGGACCAGAGCCAGCATATTGATGGCAAAGGAGCTTTGCAGCTGGGTCTGGGCAAACAGGCGGTTGAGCACCACCTGGGGATTGGCGTCCCGCTTCAGCTCGATGACGATGCGCATACCGTTGCGGTCCGTCTCATCCTGAATGTTGCTGATGCCCTCCAGGCGCTTATCCTCCACCTGGTCGGCCATGTTCTTGATAAGCATCCGCTTGTTCACCTGATACGGCAGCTCCGTGATGATGATGCGGGTGCGGTTGTTGCCGAATTCCTCGAATTCGTGGCGTGCCCGAACCACCACCCGGCCCCGGCCGGTGGCATAGGCGGCCCGGATCCCGGCCCGGCCCATGATGATGCCCTTGGTGGGAAAGTCGGGCCCCTGGACGTGCTCCATCAGGTCCGCCAGGGTGGCATCGGGATTGTCCAGCACGCAGATGCACGCGCCGATGACCTCCCGCAGATTATGAGGCGGGATATTGGTAGCCATACCCACGGCGATGCCGGAGGAGCCGTTCACCAGCAGATTGGGGAACCGGCAGGGCAGCACCCGGGGCTCCTTGCGGCTCTCATCGAAGTTGGGGTCCCAGTCCACGGTGTCCTTTTCGATGTCCCGCAGCATTTCGCCTGCGATCTTGGCCAGCCTTGCCTCGGTGTAACGGTAGGCCGCAGGGGGGTCGCCATCCACGGAACCGAAGTTGCCGTGCCCGTCCACCAGCATATAGCGCATGGAGAAGTCCTGGGCCAGGCGGACCAGGGCGTCATACACGGACGCGTCGCCGTGGGGGTGATACCGGCCCAGCACGTCGCCCACGCAGGTGGCGGACTTCTTGAAGGGGCGGTCCGAAGTCAGGTTGTCCTCATACATGGCGTAGAGAATCCGCCGGTGCACGGGCTTCAGTCCGTCCCGCACGTCGGGCAGGGCCCGGCCCACGATAACGGACATGGCGTATTCAATATAGGATTTTTCCATCTCCGGCACCAGGGACCGCTCCACAATGTGCTGGTCCGGGTACCGCAGCTCCTCAGGGTCGTACTGTGGTTTTTTGCTCATATTTTATTCTCCTTGTGGGGATGGTGAAATTCAAAAATGCAAGCATTTTTGAATCAATAATCCAGATTCACCGCATATTTGGCGTTTTTCTCGATGAACTCCTTTCGGGGCTCCACCTTTTCGCCCATCAGCACCGTAAACGTGGCGTCGGCGGCCACGGCGTCGTCCAGGGTAATGCGGCGCAGGGTGCGCTTCTCCGGGTCCATGGTGGTCTCCCACAGCTCGTGGGGGTTCATCTCGCCCAGGCCCTTAAAGCGGCTGATGTCAATTTTCACGTTGGGGTTGCCGCTGCGCATTTCGGCGGAGATGGCGTCCCGCTCCTCGTCGGTATAGGCCACCCGCTGCTGCTTGCCCCGGGTCAGCTTATACAGCGGCGGCACGGCGGAGTAGACATACCCCTCCTCGATCAGGGGCCGCATGAACCGGAAGAAGAAGGTCAACAGCAGCGTCCGGATATGGGCGCCGTCCACATCGGCATCGGCCATGATGATGATCTTGTGATACCGCAGCCGGTTCAGGTCCAGCTCATCGCCGATCCCGGCGCCCAGGGCCGTGATCACCGGCTGAAGCTTGTCGTTGCCGTAGACCTTGTCCGCCCGGGCCTTTTCCACGTTCAGCATCTTGCCCCACAGAGGCAGGATAGCCTGGAACCGGGAGTCCCGGCCCTGGGTGGCGGAGCCGCCTGCGGAGTCGCCCTCCACGATATAGATTTCCGTCAGCTCAGGGTTATTCTCGTTGCAGTCCCGGAGCTTGTCGGGCATGGCCGCACCGCCCAGGGCAGTCTTGCGGCGGATGGACTCCCGGGCTTTCCGGGCGGCCTCCCGGGCGCGGTTGGCGGTCAGGGCCTTGTCCAGGATGGTTCGGGCCACCACCGGGTGCTCCTCCAGATACACGGACAGCTGATCGGACACCACGTTGTCCACCAGGGTGCGAATGAAGGCGTTGCCCAACTTGGCCTTGGTCTGTCCCTCGAACTGGGCCTCCGTCAGCTTCACGGAGATCACGGCGGTAATGCCCTCCCGGACATCCTCGCCGGAGACCTTGTCACCCTCCTTGATCATGCCGTATTTCATGCCGTAGGCATTGAGCACCCGGGTCAGGGCCGTTTTGAAGCCCGTCTCATGCATGCCGCCCTCGGGGGTGTGAATGTCGTTGGCGAAGGACACCAGCGTCTCGTTATAGCTGTCGTTATACTGCAATGCCACCTCGGCGGTGCTGTCGCCCTTGGCCCCCGCCAGATAGATGACCTCCTCGTGCAGAGGGGTCTTGTTGCGGTTGAGCCAGGTGACAAACTCCCGGATACCGCCCTCATAACACATGGAGTCGCTCTGCTCCTGGCCGGGCCGGGCGTCGGTGATGGTGATGCGCAGGCCCGCATTCAGGAAGGCCTGCTCCCGCATGCGGGTGTGCAGGGTCTCATAGTCGTATACCAGGGTGTCGAACATCTCCGGGTCCGGCTTGAAGGTCACGGCGGTGCCAGTGCCGGTGGTCTCGCCCAGCACCGTCATCTCCTGGGTGATGCCGCCCCGGGAGAACTTCATCTCGTAAATTTTACCGTCCTTCTGGACCTGCACCTCCAGCCATTCGGACAGGGCGTTGACTACGGAGGCGCCCACGCCATGGAGGCCGCCGGAGACCTTATAGCCCCCGCCGCCGAACTTGCCGCCGGCGTGCAGAACAGTGTAAACCACCTCCAGGGCCGGCCGGCCGGTCTGCTTCTGGATATCCACGGGGATACCGCGGCCATTGTCGGTGACGGTGATGGTGTCGCCGGGGTTGATGGTGACGGTGATCTCCGTGCAGTATCCGGCCAGGGCCTCGTCGATGGCGTTGTCCACGATCTCATACACCAGATGGTGCAGGCCAGAGGCCGACGTGGAGCCGATATACATGCCGGGCCGCTTGCGTACCGCCTCCAGCCCCTCCAGCACCTGGATTTCCGAGGCGTCATAGGTGGTGTCCACGGCGGTGACTTTTTCCAGTTCGCTCATTGGGTCATCTTTCCTTTCCTTGGGTCTTTCCTGTCATTCCCGGGAACCCGGTGTCTGCCGATCTCCCGGCAATGACAGGGAATTCTTTACTTCTTTTCCGCTCTTTTCACCAGCGTCTGGGTATTCAGCTGGGAAATATATACGATCTGCCGGTGATACGGATGGTCGCACACCAGAAACGACTTGGGAATGTCGTCGCACACCGGCAGCACCACGCTGTCCTTTTCCGCCTGGTCCAGAAACCGCCGGGTCTGGGGGGACTGGGACGTAATGTCCAGGTCGAATATGCCGATGATGTGCCGGTCGTTGACCATCACGTTCTGGCCGATATGCAGAAAGCCCATCACAGCACCCTCCCTTCCCGGATGTGGTATACCCGGCCGGACAGCAGGGCGTCCAGCCGGTCGTTTTCGCAGCAGGTGATGAACACCTGTCCCCCGGCGATGCGGTTGAGGACATACTCCTGCCGCCTGGGGTCCAGCTCCGACAGCACGTCGTCCAGCAGCATCACCGGGTACTCGCCGATGGCGTTTTTGTGGATCTCCCGGTCCGCCAGCTTCAGGCTCAGGGCCGCCGTCCGCACCTGGCCCTGGGAGCAGAAGTGCCGGGCCTCCAGCCCGTTGACCGTAACGGCAATGTCGTCCTTATGGGGGCCGGACAGGCACAGCCGGGAGGCCAGCTCCGCCTGATAGTGCCGGGCCTGGTGCTCCTCCAGGGCCCCGGCGATATCCTGCACCGGACCCAGAGGGTCCTCCACGGTTTTCACCGTCTGATAGGTCAGGGCCAGCTCCTCCCGCTCCCCGGAGCACTCCCAGTGGGCTCTCTGGGCGTGGACCGCCAGCGCCTGGACATACCGGGCCCGATAGCTGATCAGCACCGCCCCCACCTGGCACAGCCGGTGGTTGAAGTCCGGCAGGGTGTCCAGCAGCTGGGGATATTCGTCGCTGTCCCGCAGGATCCGGGTCTTGTGTTCATACAGCCGCCCGTATTCCGCCAGGGCCTCGGCATACCTGGGCCGCAGCTGGCACAGGGACATATCCATGAACCGCCGCCGGGCCGCCGCTCCCTCCCGGATGAGAAACAGGTCCTCCGGAGAGAAAAACACCGTGTGCAGCACCTGAGACAGGTCGCCACCGTTTTTGGCGGCCACACCGTTGACGGTCATCTTCCGCCTTCGGCCCCGGTTCAGGAGAATTTCCGTTTCAAACTCCCGCTCCCGGGCCTGAATATGCCCCACCAGCCGGGCCCGGTCCCGGTCAAAGCCGATGAGTTCCCGGTCCGCGTGGGTACGGGGACTGCGGCCGCAGGACAGATACACAATGGCCTCCAGCAGGTTGGTCTTTCCCTGGGCATTTTCGCCGTATATGACGTTGCAGCTTCCGTCGAAGGTCAGCTGCTGGCTGTCGTAATTGCGGAAGCCCTCCAGCAGCAGGCGGTCAATCTGCATACTGCACGCCGCAGCGCCGCCCCAGGGCCTCCACCACGTCGCCGGGGCGGAGCTTCTTTCCCCGCATGGTGCACACCTCGCCGTTGACCAGGACCTCTCCCTCCTGAACCAGCAGCTTGGCCTCGCCGCCGGTGGCGGTGATGGCCGCCAGCTTCAGAAGGTCCTGGAGCTTGATATGCTCCGTGGTAATGGTAATCATTTCCATATCTATCACGCTTTCAGCCGCACCGGCAGCACCATATAAAGGAAGCTCTCCTCTCCGTCTGCGGGCACGATCACCGCCGGAGAGATGCTGGTGTTCAGCTCCAGGGTCACGGAGTCCGCCGGAGCATAGCGCAGGGCGTCCATGAGATAGCGGTTGTTGAAGCCGATCTCCAGGCCATTTCCGTCGCCGTCCAGGGGGCAGATGTCCTTGGCCTCGCCGGCGCCGGTTTTGGCGGACAGCAGCACCCGGCCATTTTCAAACACGCAGCGCACCGGGCTCTTGAGCTTTTCGCTGATGACCACGCTGACCCGGTCCAGGCTCCCCAGCATGGTCTTGGTGTCCACCGTCAGGCGGATGGGATTATTCCGGGGGATGGCGTTTTTATAGTCCAGGAAGTCCCCCTCCAGGCGGCGGCAGATCAGCTGGGTGGCCCCGGCTTCAAACAGCAGGTGGCGCTTGCCCTGGATAATGGTGACTTTTTCGTCGGAATCCTCGCAGATTTTCTCCACCTCGTTCAGAGCGGAGCCGGGGGCCACAAATTTGAAGGCGCCGCCCTCGGCCCGGTCCAGAGGCTCCCGGCGCAGGGCCAGACGGAAGCCGTCCACGGACACCACCGTCAGATCCTGGTCGCCTACCTCAAACAGGGAGCCGGTATGGACGGGGCGGCTCTCGTTGGTGGACACGGCGAAGCTGGTCTGGTTGATCATGGCCTTCAGGGTACCCTGTCGGATGTCCACGGAAAACTGGTCATCCACCTCCGGCAGCTCCGGATAGTCGTCGGCGGACAGGCCCAGAATCTCAAAGCTGGCGTCGCCGCAGGTCAGATGGACGGACAGATTTTCATCCGCCGCAAACACGATCACATCGTCCGGCATTTTCCGGATCATCTCGCCGAACAGCCGGGCGCTGAGGACGATGCGGCCCGGGGACTGGACCTGGGCGTCCACGATGGTGCGGATGCCGGTCTGCATGTTGTAGCCGGACAGGGTCAGGGTATCGCCCCCCTCCAGCAGGATCCCCTCCAGGGCCGGAATGGAGCTTTTGGCGGCTACCGCCCGGGAGGTGGTGTTGACGGCGCTTTGCAGCAGCGCCTTTTCACAGGAAAATCGAAGCATAGAGACGCGTTCCTTTCTTTCAGAATGAAAAGTGACTCCGTTCTCCCAAAGAGAACAAAAAGATATCTTATTTTTAGTAACAGTCGCCGTAGGGAAAATTTATGTGGAAAAGTGCCGAAGGGCCTGAAATCAGCGGATTCTTTCTCCACACCCGGGTGGGGAGAGAGGGAGGGAGTTTTCCACCGGAAAATCCAGGGTCCGGTACTCCACAGGTTTTCCCCGTGGAATCCACAGAGATTGTGGAAAGAGGGTTACTTCTTGTTGTTGATGTTGGTGGTGATCTCCTTGACCTTTTCGGCGTAGGCCGGGTCGGAGCGCATTTTCTTTTCCACCTGGTCCAGGGAGTGCAGCACCGTGGTGTGGTCCCGGTCGCCGAACTCCTTGCCGATGTCGTTGAGGGAGAGGTTGGTCATCCGGCGGATCAGATACATGGCGGTCTGCCGGGCCTCCATCAGGTCCCGCTTCCGGCCCTGGCCCCGGACCTGCTCCTCGTCCACGTCGTAATAGCGGCAGATATACTCGATGATCAGGCTTGGCGACGGCACGAACTCGTTGTATTTCTTCAGCATGTCCTTTACGGCCCGGCTGACGGCCTCGCCGTCCACCTGGTTGCCCAGCAGGTCCCGATAGGCCAGGAGCTTGTTCAGGGCGCCCTCGATCTGGCGGACGTTGGCGGTGAGGTTTTCGGCGATGAAGCTGCTGATATCGTCCGGCAGCTGTACCCCCAGCAGGGCGGCCTTGTTTTTGATGATGGCGAGCCTTGTCTCAAAGTCCGGCGGCGCCACATCCACCATCAGGCCCCACTCGAACCGGGTCTGAAGCCGGTCCTCCAGCTGGGTCATCTCCCGGGGAGGACGGTCCGAGGTCAGCACGATCTGCCGCCCGGATTCGTACAGAGTGTTGAAGGTGTGGAAGAATTCCTCCTGGGTCTGCTTCTTGCCGGCGATGAACTGGATATCGTCCACCAGCAGCAGGGTGGACTGGCGGTATTTCTCCCGGAATTCGGCGTTTTTTCCCTCCCGGATGGAGGCGATCAGTTCGTTGGTGAAATCGTCGCCCTTGATGTACACGATGCGGGCCTCCGGCTGCCGCTGGCGGACCTGGTGGGCGATGGCGTACAGCAGGTGGGTCTTGCCCAGACCGGAGTCGCCATAGATGAACAGGGGGTTATAGTGCTCCGCAGGCTTTTCGGCCACGGCCCGGGCGGCGGCATAGGCCATCTTGTTCTGGGGACCCACCACATAGGTGCCGAAGGTGAAGGCGTCGGACTCCAGCAGGGAGCCGGGCCGGTCCGGAGCCACCCCGTGATAGGCGGAAAGCTGCTGATCGTCCAGAATTTTTACCTCCAGGTCGGAGGAGAAGATGTCCTTCAGCGCGGCCTTGATATGGCTCATGAACCGGGCCTCAATGGTGGATTTTTTGAAGGAGTTGCTGCAATGGAGCACAAAGGCGGAGTCCTCCATGGTCACCACCTCCACCTCGTCGAACCAGGTGTTGATGGTGGTTTCCGACAGCTGGGACCGCAGCCGGTCCAGCACGTTTTTCCATACGTCTGCGATTGAATTCAATGAAAGCGCCCCTTTCCCGCGGATCATGCGTTTTTCTCTCTCTGTTTCAGGCAAAATAACACCTTACATTATATCAAATCAGCGCCGGAAAGTCCACACATATACTAATACTAAGTATAAAATTTTTTTCTTCTCCCTAAACAGATTCCGGAAGAAAATACGCCCATTTCCGGCGTATTTTCCGAAAAATGGGCCGAATGGAGTACCCGAAGCGTCCAAAATGCCCTTTTCGTGGAAAATGCAGATTTCTGTTGACAGCGGGGCCGGGATTCTGTATAATGTTTACCATGCCGTTTTGCGGCATCCGCTTTGTCAACTGCGGCCGCGGGGGACAAGTCCTCCGCCCGCCGTCGAGTATGTGCGGCAGCTTCGATCTGCCGCCGGATTTTTACAAAATGGAGGTGTCATGCAATGTTCCGTACCTATCAGCCCAAGAAGCGCCAGCGCTCCAAGGAGCACGGCTTCCGCAAGAGAATGGCCACCAGCAACGGCCGTAAGGTTCTGGCCCGCCGCCGCGCCAAGGGCCGCGCTCGCCTGACCCATTGAGGTCGCGGAAAGTGCATCGCGCATAAAGGATAGACCAGGGACGGTGGAAGGGAAAACTGCCGTCCCTTTTGGCCTATGCTCATTTCAGCCGCCGCACCGGCGGAGAAGGTGCTTGTTTTCATGAATCCTGCCGTCACGGTAAAAGAGAACTACGAATTCCGCCGGATCTACCGCAAGGGAAAGTCGGCGGTGTCGCCGCAGCTGGTGATCTATTGCCAGCGGAACCGCCGGGGGCTGAGCCGCCTGGGGGTCTCCGTCAGCACGAAGCTGGGCGGCGCCGTGGTCCGCAACCGGGTGAGAAGGCGTATCCGGGAGATTTACCGGCTGAATAAGCCGAAAATGGTCCCGGGATACGACATCATCGTGGTGGCCCGGGTCCGGGCCGTGGAAACCGGCTATCAAAAGCTGGAGAGCACCTATCTGCGCCTTCTGAGGCAATTGAATCTGCTGCGGGAGGACCCGTCATGAAGCGGGCCATCCTGCGGGCCATCCGGTTTTATCAGGCGTCCGTGTCGCCGCTGTTTCCGCCCCGCTGCCGGTATATCCCCACCTGCTCGGAATACGCCCTGCAGGCCGTGGAGAAATACGGGCCGCTGCGGGGCGGCTTTATGGCGCTGCGGCGCTTTCTGCGATGCAATCCCTTCCACAAAGGCGGGTATGATCCTGTTCCCTAAAAACCTCGTTTTTCCCACCCAACAAAAAACGGAGGTAACTACCCCATGTTTGCAACGCTCGGATATTATATCTGCGTTCCCTTTGCCTTCCTGACCCGGCTGTTCTACAGCTGGACCGGGTCCTATGGCGTGGCCCTGATCCTGTTTACCCTGGTGGTGAAGTTGGTGCTGCTGCCCTTCCAGCTCAAGAGCAAGAAGAGCATGCTGCGCATGAACCGCATGCAGGGCAAGCTCAACGACATCAAGACCCGCTATGCCAACAACCAGCAGAAGCAGCAGGAGGCCATGGCGGAGCTGTATGCCAAGGAAGGCATCAACCCCATATCCGGCTGCCTGTGGTCCTTCATTCCCTTCCCCATCCTGATCGCCCTGTACTATATCATCCGCGTGCCCATGCGGTACTTCATGGGCCTGTCCGAGACGGTGATCGCCGAGATCACCACTCTGGCCGGAAGCCTGGGCTTCACCGTGGCCGACGGCAGCCAGGCCTATGAGCAGATCTATCTGGCCAAGTTCATCCACGAGCACTGGACGGAGTTTGCCGGGAAGTTCGACGGCCTCATCGACCTGAACTATAGCTTCCTGCACATTGACCTGGCCAACCGGCCCAGCGACCTGTTCAGCCAGTTCCCCGGCGGCGGCTGGCCCGTGTGGGGCGCCATTCTGCTGCCCATCATTTCCGCCGGCATCCAGTTTGCCATGAGCTTCATCACCATGCGCACCAATGGCTCTGCCCCCAACGGGTCCACCAAGACCATGATGTACATGATGCCCCTGATGACCCTGTGGATGGGCTATATCCTGCCCTCCGCTCTGTGTATCTACTGGATTGCCAACTCCGCGTTCTCCCTGATCCAGGAGGTCACCCTGAACGAGTATTTCAACAAGATTCTGGACCGCGAGGAGACGGAGAAGGAGAAGGCCGCCCGGGAAAAGCGCTATGCCAAGTATCAGCGCCAGAAGGAGCTGATGGCCCAGCAGCAGCTGGCCAACGGCGGCAAGAAGCCCCAGAATCAGCAGGGGAAGAAAAAGCCCTCCGGCGACAAGAAAAAATCCACCGGAAGCAACGAAAACGGCCGCGTGGGCCAGCGTCCCTATGCCAGGGGCCGCGCCTATGACAAGAGCCATTACGATGACTAATGATGACTAAGGAGTTTTGTCTATGAGTTATATTGACGTAACGGGCAAGACCGAGGAGGAAGCCATCCGCAAAGCGCTCCAGCAGCTGCAGATGGACCGCGACGATGTCTCTGTTGAGATTTTGGAGCGGGCCAAGAGCGGCTTTCTGGGCATCGGCAGCAGCCCTGCCCGGGTCCGCGTGACCTATGGTCAGCAGGAGTCCGAGGCTCCCGCCGCCCCGGTCCAGCCGGAGAAGAAACCCGAAAAGAAGCCCGAACCCAAACCCCAGCAGCCCAAGCCCCAGAAGGCCGAGGCTCCCAAGGCCGCCCCCAAGGCTGCGGAGGCCCCCGCCGCCCCGGTTCAGGAGTCCTGCCAGGACGACAACGCCCGCCGCATCACCGAGTTCCTGACGGGCCTGCTGGAGCATATGGACAGCCCTGCCCAGGTGCAGGTCACTGAGACGGAGAAGGGCCGTTACAGCGTGGTGCTGGAGGGCCAGAAGCTGGGCCAGCTCATCGGCCGCCGGGGCGAGACCCTGGATGCCATCCAGCAGCTGACCAACTATGCCGTCAATTCCGGCCGGGAAAAGCGCATCCGCGTCCATGTGGACGCCGAGAACTACCGGGCCAAGCGCGAGCAGAGCCTGGAGTCCCTGGCCCGCAAGGTGGCCGGAAAGGTCACCAAGTATCGCCGCAGCGTCACCCTGGAGCCCATGAACGCCTATGAGCGCCATGTGATCCACGCCGCCCTGCAGGATGTCCCCGGTGTGAACACCTACTCCATCGGCACCGAGCCCAACCGCCGCGTGGTGGTGTCCTACGACCGCGACAAGCGGTAAACGAATACGAAAAAAGAACGCCTGCGGGCGTTCTTTTTTTATGTGATGCCGCCGGACCAAAAAAGAACGGCAAAAATTTAACATTTTTTCGAAATTGTTTCCTTATAGTAGAAAAAGTAGTTTACACGGCTTGACCGACTGTTGTATAATATAGTAAAGTCGTTATCAGGCTGCTTTTTACGGAACAATTCAAAAAAATAACAGGAGGAAAATTCCCATGTCTTACAGAATTCTGGTCGTCAACCCGGGCTCCACGTCCACCAAAATCGGCGTCTATGAGGACGAGAACCTGCTCTTTGACAAGACTCTGCGCCACAGCGCCGAGGAACTCGAAAAGTTTGACTCCATCCCCGCCCAGAAGGACTGGCGGCGCAAGCTGGTGATGAAGGCCCTGGAGGATCAGGGCTTCGATGTGAAGACCCTGTCCGCCGTCTCCGGCCGCGGCGGCCTGCTGGCTCCTATCCGGGGCGGCACCTACGCCGTCAGCGACCGTCTGGTCCGCGACTGCACCGTGGGCGTTCAGGGACAGCACGCCTCCAACCTGGGCGGCATCATCGCCCGGGAGATCGGCGACCGGCTGGGCATCCCCTCCTTCATCGTGGACCCCGTGGTGGTGGATGAGCTGTCCGACGTGGCCCGCTATGCCGGCCATCCCCTGTTCCATCGCACCAGCATTTTCCACGCCCTGAACCAGAAGGCCGTTGCCAAGCGCTATGCCAAGGAGCACGGCAGAAAGTATGAGGACCTGAACCTTATCGTCTGCCACATGGGCGGCGGCTGCTCCATCGGCGCCCACGTCCACGGCAGCGTGGTGGATACCCAGAACGCCCTGGACGGCGACGGCCCCTTCTCCCCCGAGCGGTCCGGCAGCCTGCCCACCGGTCAGCTGGTGAGCCTGTGCTTCAGCGGCAAGTACACCGCCGGCGAGGTCCGCAAGATGCTGGCCGGTCACGGCGGCCTGGTGGCCTATACCGGCTCCAACGATATGCGCGACCTGCTGAAGGCCGCCGCCGAGGGCGACAAGGAGATTGCCGCCACCGTGGATGCATTCCACTATCAGATCGGCAAGGAAGTGGGCGCAATGGCCGCCGTCATGAAGGGCAAGGTGGACCAGATCATTCTCACCGGCGGCATTGCCTACGGTCAGGAGACCGTGGACGCCATCACCGATATGGTGGGCTGGATCGCCCCCATCACCGTGTATCCCGGCGAGGATGAGCTGCTGGCCCTGGCCCAGGGCGCTCTGCGTGTCCTCAACGGCGAGGAGCCTGCCCGGGTGTATTGATTTAACAAGACTGTCAAACGCCATAAAGGCAGCCGCCCGACCCGGGCGGCTGCCTTTTTTCTCTGTTCAGTTCCACACGATGTCAAAGGCGGCGGTGAAGCCGCAGGAGGCGTCGTGGGAAATCAGCATGCCGGTGCTGCGATCCACCACATAGCCATAGCAGGTGACGGTGACGGAGGTGCGGGCGTCCTCCGTCTCAAACACAAAGCCCTGGTCCCAGCGGTCATTGACCAGCGCCGCCATATCCTGGGCAGAGGCGTCCTGGCTGGCCAGCATGGCCAATAGAAGCGGCTGGATAAAGGCAGTGCTGGCATAGACGAGGTCCGGGGCGGAGGACGGGTCCCCGCTGCCCTGGGTGGTATAGGAGCACCGGAACCTCACGGCGGTCAGGTATCCGTTGGCGTCTGTCTCATATTTCAGGCGGCTTGGAAAGGCGTTTTCCAGGGTGGCCGCATATCCCCGGAGTGAATCCCGTACCCATGTGCCGTTGGAGCGCATCCGCAGAGGGGAGTCCGTGGCCTGGGCCATCTGGTTGAAGTTTTCCGCAAACTCCTCCACCGTCAGCCGCCCGCTGTTAGCAGGCATCAGAAGAATGTTGCTGCCGCCGATTATGGCCAGGATCACCAGCCCCCAGGCTACGGGAAGCAGCGCCCACCGCCACCAGGGAATGTCCCGGCTCTGGCACAGGAGCTCTCCCTCCCAGGGCATCTTCAGGCCGTCCCGGCAGTCCAGATAGCTTCTGCGCAGCCGCCATAGCCGCAGAACGGGAATGTACAGGGCGATCCCGTATACCACGGCCATGGCCGTGTAGGCGTAGGCCTGGCCCCAGGTGGGGCGCCGGCCGTCCGGCTGTTCCACCGTCAGCCCCAGCAGCAGCTTGCCCGGCGTGACGCCCCACAGGTGCAACAGCACCGGCTCCACCCCCAGCATCAGCAGCAGGCTTCCCACATAGGTCAGCAGGGAGAACCCCGGGGTCTGGGGCGCGATCCGCCCCAGCATCAGCGCCAGGGCCACGGCGGAGGAGCACAGGAGCATATCCAGCCCCCGGGCCAGAAACCGCCGCCAGGGGCAGGGATCCTGACGGTCCGTCCGGGCTGCGGCAGCGGCCGCCTGGGGCGGCGTGTACAGAAGCCGCCAGTATTTCTCCGCGTCCAGGGTGTCATAGCAGGCGTGGTCGGCCTGCATGGCCCGGCACACGGACTGATCCGTCCGGGCCTGCTCCTCCCGGCGGCGCAGGGCCGCCAGCCGCTGGGACAGAGCCTCGGACAGGGACAGCTTCCCGGCCTGCATGGCCCGGATCTCCTCGATGGGCACGTCCAGCCGCCGCAGCAGGCGGATGCGCAGCAGGGTCTCCAGGTCATCGGGGCTGTAGTCCCGATAGCCGTTTTTCCGCCGGGCCGGATGCACCAGCCCCTCCTGTTCATAGTATCGGATGTTGGCCCGGGACAGCCCGGTGCGCTGCTCTACGTCCTTGATATGCATGGCGTTGCCCTCCTTTTATCCGCAGTATAAGGGGTAAAGGGACTTGACAGTCAAGCTTTTTTTCAGGAAATTTCCAGAACCACCGGGCAGTGGTCGCTGCCGTACACCTCCGTGCGGATGGCGGCGCCCGTCACCCGGGGCAGCAGACGCCGGGACACGATGAAATAGTCGATGCGCCACCCCACGTTCTTCTCCCGGGCGTGGAAGCGGTAGCTCCACCAGGAATAGGTGACCTCCTCCGGGTGCAGGGTCCGGAAGGTGTCGGCAAAGCCCGAGGACAGCAGGGCGGTCATCTTCTCCCGCTCCTGGTCGGTGAAGCCCGGGTTCATCCGGTTGGTCTTGGGGTTTTTCAGGTCCATCTCCTGGTGGGCCACGTTCAGGTCGCCGCAGTAGACCACGGGCTTTGTCCGGTCCAACTCCATCAGATAGGCCCGCAGGTCGTCCTCCCACTGCATCCGGTAATCCAGCCGCTTCAGCCCGTCCTGGCTGTTGGGGGTATAGCAGCACACCAGATAGAAATCCGGGTATTCCGCGGTGATGACCCGGCCCTCGTGGCGGTGGATGTCATCGCCGAAGCCGAACACCACCGAAAGCGGCTCCTGCCGGGTCAGAACGGCGGTGCCGGAATAGCCCTTCTTCTCGGCGGAGTAAAAATACCGGTGATAGCCCTCCAGCTCAAACACCGCCTGCTCCGGCTGCAGCTTGGTCTCCTGCAGGCATATCACGTCCGGGTCCTCATTTTTCACATATTCCAGAAAGCCCTTGGTCAGGCATGACCGCAGGCCGTTGACGTTCCAGCTTACCAGCTTCATGGCGCTCTCCCTTCGTTTTTTTCTGTATCATACCACAAACCGGGCCATAATCCAAGAAAATCATTGACAAACCCCGCCGCCGGGGATAAGATAGGGATAAATCGGCGTGGATGGGAAGAGTACCCGGTTCAGCCTCCGTCACAAGAGAGTCCGGCAAGGTGAAAGCGGACACGGGGGACCCGGCGAACATGGCCCCGGAGCCGTCCGGCCCAGCGCGGGCGCGTGAAGCCGGACCGGGTGTGCCCGTTACAGCGCGGGGACGTGTCGGCGTCCCATGAGGCCGCCTCCTGAGGGAGCGCGGCGAAGCAAGGTGGTACCGCGGTGCGCTGCATCGCCCTTGGCAGTCAGCCGGGGGCGTTTTTTGTTTGCCCGGCCGCCTGAAAAACGCCAAAATATTAAGCCGCTCTTCCATTCGGAGCGGCGGAAAAGGAGATAGATCCCCATGGAAAAGCAGAAATTCTATATCACCACACCCATTTACTACCCCTCGGACAAGCTGCACATCGGCCACACCTACTGCACCGTGGCCACCGACGCCATGGCCCGCTATAAGCGGCTCACCGGCTGCGACGTGCTGTTCCTGACGGGCACCGACGAGCACGGCCAGAAGATCGAGGACAAGGCCAAGGCCGCCGGAAAGACCCCCAAGGAGTTCCTGGACAACATCGTGGAGGGTCCCCAGGGCATCCTGGACCTGTGGAAGCTGATGAACATCTCCAACGACCGCTTCATCCGCACCACCGACGATTACCACTGCGCCTCTATCCAGAAGATCTTCCGTAAGATGTACGAAAAGGGTGACATCTATAAGGGCACCTATAAGGGCAAATACTGCAAGCCCTGCGAGAGCTTCTGGACCGAGAGCCAGCTGGTGGACGGCAAGTGCCCCGACTGCGGCCGGGAGGTCATGGACGCCGAGGAGGAGGCCTATTTCTTCCGCCTGAGCAAGTACGCCGACCGGGTCCGCCACCTGCTGGAGGACACCGACTTCCTACAGCCCCGCTCCCGGGTCAACGAGATGGTCAACAACTTCATCAAGCCCGGCCTGGAGGACCTGTGCGTCAGCCGCACCAGCTTCTCCTGGGGCATCCCCGTGGACTTTGACCCGGGCCATGTGGTATACGTCTGGGTGGACGCTCTGTTCAACTACACCACCGCCCTGGGCTTTATGAACGACCGATATCACGATTACGACAAGTATTGGCCCGCCGACGTCCACTTTGTGGGCAAGGAGATCGTCCGCTTCCACTCCATCATCTGGCCCGCCATGCTCATGAGCATGGATATGCCCCTGCCCAAGCACGTGTACGGCCACGGCTGGCTGGTGATGGACGGCGGCAAGATGTCCAAGTCCAAGGGCAACGTGGTGGACCCCTATGTCCTGGCGGAGAAGTTCGGCGTGGACGCCCTGCGCTTCTTCCTGCTGCGGACCTTCCCCTTCGGCTCCGACGGCAACTTCTCCAACGAGCTGCTGATCCAGACCATCAACATGGACCTGGCCAACGACCTGGGCAACCTGGTCAGCCGCACCACCGCCATGGTGGAAAAGTATTTCGGCGGCACCCTGCCCACCGAGCGCCTGGATACCAACGCCGACGACGATCTGAAGCAGATGGTCTCCACCCTGCGGGACCGCTATGAGGCGGAGATGGAGCACTTCCAGTTCCAGAACGCCCTGGAGCAGGTGTTCAAGACCATCCAGCGGGCCAACAAGTATATCGACGAGAACGCCCCCTGGACCCTGGCCAAGGACCCCGCCAACCGGGCCCGCCTGGCCACGGTTATGTATAACCTGCTGGAAACCATCCGCATCTGCGCCGTGCTGCTGACTCCCTTCATTCCCGACAGCGCCGAAAAGATCTTTGACCAGATCGGTGCCTGCCCGTGCTGCCGCACCTGGGAAAAGGCCAACGTGTGGGGTAGCCTGCGCCCGGACGTCACCGTTCATAAGGGCGAGGCCCTGTTCCCCCGCATCGACGCCGAGAAGGCCCTGGCCGAGCTCAACGCCATCCAGGAGGCCCAGCGCAAGGCGGCTCTGCCTGCCCTGGAGCTGGAGCCCTACAGCCAGGAAAACGTGGATTTTGACACCTTCTGCAAGTCCGATTTCCGGGCCGTGAAGATCAAGAACTGCGAGGCCGTGAAAAAGAGCGACAAGCTGCTGAAGTTCACCCTGGACGACGGCAGCGGCACGGACCGCACCATTCTCTCTGGCATCCATCACTACTATGAGCCGGAACAGCTCATCGGAAAGACCGCCGTGGCGGTTCTGAATCTGCCGCCCCGGAAGATGATGGGCATCCCCAGCTGCGGTATGCTGATCTCCGCCGTCCACAAGGAAAAGGGCGAGGAGAAGCTGCACCTCCTGCTGCTGGACGACTCCATCCCCGCCGGCGCCAAGCTCTGCTGACAACTGCATATAAACTCCCTCCGCCAGCGGCGGAGGGAGTTTGCTTATTCCCAAATGCCCTCGTCTGTGTTACACTGATACATAACGGATGCAAAAAGGGGAGGGGATGCATATGAAGGAACCCTATTCCGCCGGTGCGGCGGCGGTGGGCCTGCGGCTGCGGCAGCAGCGGCTGAAGCGCGGCTGGAGCCAGGAGGGCCTGTGCCGGGACATCTGTGCGGCGTCGTATCTGTCCAAAATCGAACAGGGACAGGTGCAGGCGGCCCCGGAGCTGCTGGAGCTGCTGTTCCGGAGGCTGGAACTGCCCTGGTACGGGGAGAGCCTGCCGGAGCTGGAGCGGCTGGTGGAGCACCGGTATGAATGCCTGCTGGACGGGGATAAGGAGGGCTTCCGGGACAGCCGGGAGATATTCGCGCACGCCCTGGACCGGCTTCTGTCCAGCCCCCTGGCGGCGGACGGCCTGGTGCTGGACGCCATGGACCGGAACGACCCCACGGAGATCCCACCGGCCCTGGAGCCGTATCTGGACCGGCGTCAGCTGGCCATTCTGCGGGTGGTGCAGGACCGGGATGTGGAGGCGGTGCGGCTGCTGCCGGAGGCGTATTGCTATCTCATGGCCGGTATCGCCGGGTATGAGCAGGGCAGCGACTATACCGGTGCCATGGCTCTGCTGCAGCAGGGCTATGACCTGGCGGCCCGGGACGGCCGGGTGCGGCTGATGCTGGAGTGCCGGATGTTCATGGGGAGTCTCTGCTGCAACCAGCTGGACCTGGGTGGCATGGAGGCGCATTATCAGGCGGCGGAGCGTATGGCCCGGGCTCTGGGCCGGGAGGATGATCTGCGGAGCATGGCCTATAACCGGGCGGCCTCCCAGGTGGAGTGCGGCCGGTATCAGGAGGCCTACGGCTATTTTGCCGCCCTGGAGCACCCCCGGGTCATGGAGCTGCACAAGCTGGCGGTGTGCTGCGAGGGGCTGGGCCGGACCCGGGAGGCTCTGGACGCCCTGGACCGGGCGGAGACGGCCCCGGAGGAGTATCCGGACCGGGCTCTGTGTATGCAGCTGTGCGCCGTGGTGAAAATGCGGCTGCGGAACCCGGACTATCTCCGGGACCCGGCCTATGGCCAGGCGCTGTTGGCGGCCTTTGACCGCTGCCGCCGGGAGCTGCCCATCGGATACGCGGCCTTTCACCTGCCCCGGGTACTGGAGTGGCTCACCGCCGGGCGGCAGTATAAGCAGGCCTATGAGCTTCTGCGGGTCTTTCCTATTAAACTGCCTAATCTGCCCGTTTAATGCAGAACTACATGTAAAACTTTCCCAGATATACCCCGTTTTCATTCTCTTACCCTTGTGCTATGATAAAGCGGAGGTGAGAGATCATGCAAACCAAGCTATGGAACCGTAATTTTACCCTGTTGATCGCCGCCACCGGCCTGGGGGCCATCGGCGGCATCGCCGGTGGCTTTGCCATGTCGTTTCTGGTGTTCGACGAAACCGGCAGCACCATGGCCTCGGCCTTGGTGCTGGCAGCCCAGCTGATCCCGGGGTTTCTGCTGCCCCTGGTGATTGCCCCGTGGATGGACCGTATGCCCCGCAAGCCCTTTCTTGTGGGCGGCGACGTCCTCAACGGGATCATGTACCTGCTGCTGGGACTGTATCTACTGCGGGGGGCCTTTTCCTATGTGGGCTATCTGGCCTTTTCCCTGGTGCTGGCCACCCTCAGCTCCTTTGACGAGCTGGCCTACAACAGCATTTTTCCCATGCTGCTGCCGGAGGGCACCCAGCAGAAGGGGTACGCCGTGGCCTCCACCCTGTACCCGGTGCTGCGGGTGGTGATGCTGCCCCTGTCGGCGGTGCTGCTGGACGCGGTGGGCGCGGCGTGGCTGCTGGTGGGGCAGGGGGGACTGTCCCTGTGCGCGGCGGCGGTGGAAAGCGGCATCCGCATACAGGAGCAGCGCCGGCCGTCGGAGGAGGGCTCCGGCCTGAAAACCTGGTGGGCCGATGTAAAGGAGGCCATCCAGTATCTGCGCCGGGAAAAGGGCCTGATGAACATCTACGGCTACATGGCCGTGGCCAACGGCGTAGGCAGCGGCTATTCCCCCATTCTGGTGGCCTTTTTCCGGACCTTCCCCGGCATGACGGCCACCATGTATTCCCTGCTGTCTCTGGCGGAGTTTCTGGGCCGCAGCCTGGGAGGTATGGTGCAGTACCGGACGGAAATTCCGGAGAAGAAAAAGTACGGCTTCGCGTTTCTGGTGTATATGCTGTATGAGACGGTGGATCTGTTCCTGCTGTGGCTGCCGTACCCCCTGATGCTGGTCAGCCGAGGCTTGTGTGGTTTCCTGGGCATCAACAGCGCCACCATGCGCCAGGCGGCGGTGCAGCGGTATATCCCGGACCGGCTGCGGGCACGGGTCAACGCCTTCGAGTCCATGCTCTATACCGGTGCGGCGGCGGTGCTGTCCCTGGTCATCGGGGCCTTGGGTGAGGTGCTGGATTACCGGCTGTGCGTGTCTCTGTGCGGTGGGTTTTCCATGGCCGTGTGCCTGGCCACCATCTGGCGGGGCCGGAAATACGTCCGGGCCGTGTATGAGCGAAGCGGAGAATAAGAGAATTAAAGCCAGAACGGCGGGGCTTCGGCCCCGCCGTTCTTGTTTGTTATGTCACCGGTTGTTCTGATACACGGGACACTTCTTGTACTCCTCGCCGTAGTCGGGGTTGCAGGTGTACTTCACCTGGGGGTCGTTGGTGGCAAAATGCTTGCCGCACAGCTTGCAGACGTACTCGTCGTTGCTGTAGCTGCTGAGGAAGCCCTTGCTGATGTAATCCAGATAGTAGCAGCGCGCCATGTTGTGATCCTCCTTGATTAGAAATATGTTTTCGGCTTCAGCCGCAAAAGAACATGATCGGAGGTGTAGTGAAAAAGAAAATAGATTTCTCCGTCAGAATGGGCATGCTGCTCTCTTCGGCGTACCGCCTCATCCGAAACATCGTATTCTCCGCCCAATACCCGATTAATGGCATTTCCCAAAGCGACCTGCGGGCGCAAAAGAAGTTCATAGTCTCCGTAATGCAGCATGCAGTTGTATACGCGCTGGAGGGTTGCCACTCGGTTTGCAATGAAGTCATATGTCCGGGTGACGCCGTTGGTGCGGCCAGTGACACGGTCATCGTAGACAACGA